>QIAA01000140.1 GCA_003224905.1 Acidobacteriota bacterium | reverse complement strand
AACTGGTATAGCGTTGAGAAACAGATTGCGATGGGCAAGCAGTACTCTCAGCAGATCGAGTCCACAGTCAAGCTGGTTCAGGACCCGGTCGTGACGGAGTATGTGAATCGACTTGGGCAAAATCTGGTTCGCAATTCGGATTCGCAGGTGCCGTTCACAATCAAAGTGGTGGACTCCGATGACATCAATGCGTTCGCCCTGCCGGGCGGGTTCTTCTATGTGAACTCCGGACTGATCCTGGCCGCCGACGAGGAAGCTGAATTGGCGGGAGTGATGTCCCACGAAATTGCGCACGTGGCGGCATGCCACATTGCGCGGCAGATGACCCGTGGAACCCTGGCGCAATTGGCCACTGTTCCATTGATTTTCATGGGGGGCTGGGCCGGATATGGAATTTATCAGGGCGCCGGCCTTGCCGTCCCTGCAGCATTCATGAAATTCAATCGCGGCTTCGAAGGAGAGGCGGATTATCTCGGGCTACAGTACATGTATAAGTCCGGATACGACCCGCAAGCTTACGTCAATTTCTTCGAAAAGGTGCAGGCCCAGGAGAAGAAGAAGCCCGGCACCATGGCGAAGGTGTTCTCCGATCACCCGCAGACGCCGGACCGCATAGAAAAATCGCAGCAGGAAATTGCGACCATTCTTCCCGCGCGCGAGCAGTATCTGGTTTCAACATCCGAGTTCGACGATGTTAAGTCGCGGTTGGCCGCGCTTGAGAACCGCCACAAGATTCTCAACGACAAAGATAGCGGGAAGAAGCCCAGCTTGCGGCGCACTTCTTCAACCGACAAAAACGGGAAGGATAGCAAGGGGGATGATGACGATCATCCAACGCTGAAGCGCAGACAGGACGACAAGCAATAAGTTCAATATCAGGAAGTAAAGGATCGGCGGCTTCGGCCGCCGATCCTTTTGCTTGGAAAATGAAAAAGCCGCGAGCAACGCTCACGGCTCTTGAAGATAGGAGAACAATCAGGCAGCTTCTTTGGTGGCCAGCGATCCTACGCGATGCCGGTTCTCTGAATTTGAATCTACGATTTTCATCTCGCGCCAGTCATAGGGAAGTTCTTTGCCGCAATCGAGGCAGACTACGTACGTTCCGGTCACCGCCGCGGCTTTGCTGCGCCGCGACCCAGAACGCAGCGTAATCGGAAAACTGTAATGCGAGTGCCAACACCCGAAGAGAGCATCCAGCATTCTCGCCATCATTTTGAATCCTCCCCGCTGACGCCTCCAGCACGCAAACGAAGACATCTTCATCTACTTAGATTCAGCTCTGGCTCAAAAGGTTCGACAGTGGTACGGATAACCCTGGCTTATGGATTCTGGAACCCGCAAATGCCTTGATACCAGCGGCTTATCGGCTTCCTACCACAAACAAGGACTTGGCGATGGTGGATAGCGATCAGTCCGAGAACCTATCGGCGAACTGGCCGAAACCCGCTTCAGTCGCCACATTTGGCGCGCCTTACCGACAACTTTGATATAAACTCTCCGTCCAGAAGACAGGGCCCCCAATATGACTAAGGTACCGATGATGTAGGGACTGCTGATAGCTACCATGGTAAAAGGTGACGCTTTTAGAACAGCAGATTCGTGGCGAAACTCCCCAAGGGCGGAATATCTCTCCCCGGCCGTCCCCTTTCCTGCTGATCAAGCATGGGAGTAGCAAGCCTCCTATCTTCATAGCGCACGGGCTGTGCGGCACAGTGCAAGTTGCCGAACTTGCGAAGCACATTTATACCAGCAATCCGGTGTACGGAATTCAGGGAAAAGGTATTGACGGCCTGGAGGAGCCTTTTGATCGCGTCGAGGACATGGCACGGTTCTATCTCGAGGCGATAGAAAAGTTAGATGCCGAGGGCCCGTACATATTGGTCGGGTACTCGTTCGGTGGTCTGGTGGCATTAGAAATGGCGCAGTGCCTACTGGACGCAGGAAAGCATGTAGCGCTGCTGGTGCTGATCGACGCGTACCCGCATCCACGTTATTTGCCGTGGTGGCAGCGGCAGCGTTTAGTGCTGACCAGAGCAAGAGGCCATTTCAATCGAATGCGAGAACTGCCGCTACGCAGCGCGTGGGCATATTTCAGTCGCGGACTTGAACGCCGGTTGCACATTTCGCGAACGCTTGAAGAGAGCCTGGGGTCGCCGCTGAACTTACCTTTCGCCGCAGCAGCTCTGCAGAGAGTGAAGCAGAACGCCTTTGTGGCGTATGCAAATTATGAGCCGAGGTTTTATCGGGGCAAGCTAAACTTTGTCACCGCCGAGAAGAAGTCTTTCTTCCCTGAGGACCCCGCGTCAGTCTGGTCCGCTCTGGCATCCGAACTTGAAGTCGAAGTCATACCTGGCCATCATCTGAACATAGTAACTACGGAGTTCAAGCCACTGGCCTCTGCGCTTACAAGATCCATTCAGCGAGTCACTGCAACTCAATAGAAGCTAGATAAGTTGGGAAGCTAGTGGCGGCGGCTCAGACTTCCCTCGGACCTGCTTTTTTGCGCGCCTGGCACTTGGAAATGATTGCGGTACGGAGGCGGGTTCGAAGGTCATCAGGAAGTTCGTAGAGCTGGGAGTCGCGGTAGATCTCGATGGTCTTCTTGGTGGTGTCGCACACGACGTAGCAGTTATGGCACCAGGCCAGATGCTCTTCGAGCTCAGTCTTGGTTCGCTCGTCGAGCGCCTCGTCTAAATAGTTTGTCAGCTCTTGCAGAAATTCAGAGCATTTCACTTAGTGCCATCTCCGCTCTCACGTCTTTGGAAGAAACGGCTGAGCCGCTCTCGCAGTTGTAGCCGCGCTCGAAGCAGCCGCGACTTAACTGCCGGAATACTGAGGTCCAGGGCATCCGCCGTCTCCTCGGTTGAGAGACCTTCCACATCTCTCAGCACGAACACTGTCCGAAAACTGGGCGGCAGTCCCTGAATCGTGCGACCCAAGATCTCCCGCAACTCCGCCTGATTGTATTGCTGCTCGGGGTTGGGGCTCCAGTCCGCGACTTCGCGCGGCAGAGAGTCGTCTTCGGTCTTAACCTCTTCGTCCAGCGAAACCATGCGCTCGGGGCGGCGGCGGCGCAACTTCATGAGCGCCTCGTTCACCGCGATACGCACCAGCCAGGTATAAAACTTCGACTGACCCTGAAACTGTTCCAGGTTGCTGTAGGCCTTCAGGAACGCATCCTGCACCACGTCTTCAGCATCTTCACGGTTCTGCGTGATATGCTGGGCGATACGAAATACATTTCTGTCGTAACGCCGGACTAGCTCCTCAAAAGACCCTACATCGCCGCCCTTGGCAGCCTGGACCAGTGCCAGTTCATCGCTGACCGGCTCACTAGCTCTTTGTTGGATGGCTGTCATTCTGTGTCCGATGCAACAATTTTCAGCCAAATGTCGAGTCGGAAACCCTATTGTACCGGGTTCTACGAACTCGTGGCTTAGGTGTTTTGACGTAGTTCAGGCAGTACAGTTTCGATTGAATTCCCTCAGCTGATGTGCTGCCCGGCGATGACTATGACTAGTTACCGTGGTTTCATCGAGGTTGGCACCACTGGTCCTATAATCACAATTTACCAACATGAAAACCAGGAAAGGCGAATCCAGCGGGCAGGAATCACGCGCGAGTACCGAGGAGAGCCCCGGCCTCGAACAGCTGGTTGATCAAGCTGTTAGCCGCGTTTTGGAGAAGCAGATTCCCGGGCTGCGCCAGGAGTTGGTGCGACGGGTGATCGATGAGCTGCCCGCAGATATCCTGGCAAGCTCGGCGCCTTCAACAGACGCGAGTCCAGCCAACCTGCTGAAGGCGATTTCGGGCATTCATGCCGGCACGACGCAGAGAGAGATTCTGCGCGCACTCCTGGACAATACAGTCCGCTACGCCGGCCGAGCGGCGCTGTTCGTGATCAAGGCGGGAGCTGCGAGCGGATGGCAAGGGCGCGGTTTCAGCAAAGACGAAGACGATCCTATCAAGGATTTGCCGCTCGACATCAGCACCGGGGTAGCAGAGCGCGCCATGCAATCACGCATGGCTTTTACCGGCAAGTCGAACGAAATGGACCCGCAGTTTGTGGCGCGGCTGGGTGCGCCAAAAGACGACTCAGTGATGGTCCTGCCGCTGGTCCTTAAAGAGAAGGTTGCGGCCCTCGTGTACGCCGATGCCGGTTCGGAAGCCGGCGGGAAAATGGATTCCGCCGCTCTGGAATTACTAGTCGTCGCGACCAGCGCATGGCTGGAAGTAGTCTCATTGCGGAAGCAGGCACAAAAGGATGGTAATCCTGAGCCAACGATCGAGAGGACAGAAGCTCAGCGTCCCGCACCGGCAGCCTCCGCTGCGGCCTCCGATCCATTTGCATCGCGTACACCGAAACATGCAATGGCGGCTGCGGCGGCTGCGGCCGCGCCTGCGTTTGCTCCGCAAGCGGAGCCAGTAAGTGCTCCAGCGGCTCCAGTTCCCGCTGGTGAAACTTCCCAATCCCCAGAAGATGCTGACATACATCGCAAGGCGCAGCGCTTCGCGCGTCTGTTGACAGATGAGATCAAGCTTTACAATCAAGCTAAAGTCGCCGAAGGCCGCAAGAACAAAGATCTGTATGAACGGCTCAAAGAGGACATCGAAAAGAGCCGCGCAACATATCACAAGCGATACGGGAACACAGTGGCAGCCAGTGCTGACTATTTCAATCTGGAACTAGTGCATAGCCTGGCTGAGGACGATACTTCCCTGATGGGCGCCAATTTTCGGCGATAATTGAAGCGCGTGGTGGTTCAGCGTTCGCAATTTTTCCGGGTTCTGATCTGCGGTCTGGTTCTGGCTTGCCTGGGCAGGGATTTTGCCCTATTAGGCATAGGTGCGGCACAAACATCTTCGAAGCCGAACCGTCCCACTAAGAAGAAATCCAGCAAAACCAGTTCAGCCAAGACGCAGCGTAAGCGTAGCTCTCCTCGTCTGCGTCGCATGCATCAGGCGTTTGTCAGCTCTGCGAGCCTCAAGCCCATGGCGCAACAACTCCTGCAGGATCGCACTCCTGCAGCTTACGCAGGTGTTGAGGCCTATGCACGGCGCCGTGGCGGGGAAGATGCCGGCGCTCTGGCCTGGCTGGTGCTCGGCTATGCGCATTGGCTTGATCACGATCTGCCCAAGACCATGGATGCGCTTACCAGAGCGAAACCCCTGGCCGGAGACCTGGGCGATTACGTCACGTACTATCTCGCGGCGTCGTACTTCCAGAGCGGGCAAATTACCGAAGCGGATTCTTCGTTGAATGACTTCGATCAGCGCTATCCAGACTCGCTATCGAATCGCGACGCCCACGTCCTGTACGCGAACGTATTGCTTGCGGAAAACAAGCCGAAGGAAGCAATTGCCCTGCTTGAGAAAGATCGCCAGCCGACCCGCGCCGATGTTGAGTTGGTTTTGGGAAAGGCCTACGCGGCCGTGGGAGATCAGACCAAGGCAGCCGGCATTCTGTCGAATTTGTACATCACCATGCCGCTCAGCCCGGAAGCTACTCAGGCCGAAGTAGAAATAGCGAAGGTGCCGGCCGAGCTGCAGTCACGCACGATCGGAGTACAGGGGCGGAGAACCCGCGCCGATCTGCTGATGAAAGGAAAACGCTTCAACGATGCCGCCAATGAATATCGCACGCTTACGGATCAAGTAAGCGCCAGCGATAAACCCGCTGTGCAGCTGACGTTGGCGGTTGCGCTTCGGCGATCGGGTCAGGACAAAGAAGCAAAGAAAATTCTGGAGACGCTGCCCAGCTCGACTACGGAAATGAATGCCGAGCGCCTGTTCAATCTGGGAGAAATTGCCCGCTCGTCCAATAACGATGATGAATTTCTGCGAATTCTAGGCGATCTGCGGCAAGCCGCGCCGAGCAGTCAGTGGATGGAACAAGCGCTTCTCTCTGCCGGAAATATTTACCTCCTGAAAAAGGACTATGACAAAGCGATTGATCAATATCGCGAGTTGCAGCAGCGATTTCCTAACGGCAGCCGTGCGCCTTACGCGCACTGGAAGACTGCCTGGCTGAGTTTGCGCCAGGGGCGCAATGCGGAAGCGAGGAGTGGCTTCGAACAGCAGATTGCGTTGTATCCGGGTTCGGCCGAAGTTCCCGCAGCTCTGTATTGGCGGGGACGGCTGGCCGAAGAAGAGAATGATTTTGGTACCGCCCGCGCCTACTATCAGAAAATTTCGGAACGATTCCGGAACTTTTACTACGGTGAACTGGCCCGCCAACGGCTAACGAAGATCAAAGTCGAGGACGATCCTCCACACCTTGCCCTACTGGACCGGGTTCCTCCAATCAAGGCCGGAACGAAGGTCGATGCCGATGATCCGCCGACAGATAACCTGCGCTTCCAAAAGGCACAATTGCTGGCAAATGGAGCGCTGATGGATTTCGCGGTGCGCGAACTGCAAGTGGCCGGCAACGAAGCACAGGGCAGTTGGATGCCGTCAGAGACAGCGCGCCTCTACCAGGAGGCAAACCGGTACGATGTCGCTATAGAAACTTTAAAGCGTGCTGTACCGGATTATTTCGCTATGGATCTGACCAGCCTGCCTCGTGATTATTGGCAGGCGCTCTTCCCAAAGCCATTTTGGCCGGACTTGAAGAGATACTCCTCGCAGAATGCCCTGGATCCGTATCTGGTGGCGTCGCTGATCCGGCAGGAGTCGGAGTTCAATCCCGCTGCGCTGTCGCGCAAGAATGCAGTTGGTCTGATGCAATTACTCCCGAAAGTAGGAAAGGGGGTTGCGAAGCAAGAAAAACTGAGGCACTACTCGGCACAGCAGCTATTCACTCCGGCGATCAATCTGCAACTCGGCACTCGATACTTCCGCACCATGGTAGATAAGTTCGGCGCGTTCGAATACGCGCTGGCCGCGTATAACGCCGGATCTGATCGTGTCGAGGACTGGTTAGGGCAGGGGAAATATCGCGACCCGCAGGAATTCGTGGAGTCGATCCCATTCACCGAAACACGAGAGTACGTGCAGGCAATCCTTCGGAATGCCAACGTGTATCGGCAGCTTTACGGGGCACCGTAAGCCTTAGAAGGTTTCGTACTACAGGCTCCATCCGTCTGCGGCGAAATTTACCGCCCCACTCTAACCTGCGTTAGCCTGGATTATTTCGCGTCACACTTACACTCTGGGGTATTACCAGATCGTTTATTGACAACCCAGGAGGTTTGAAGCACACTCGCCTTAAAGGATTGACTCTGGCCGCCTTCCAGCCAAGCGGCAGCGACTCTATCCCCCAAGATTTAGGAGTCGTCGCGATGGCTAATTCGCTGATCCGGGTCCCAATCCCATCTGGGGCGTCGATCAACGCTACTCTCATCTCACACTACGAACGCGCAAAGTCGGGCGCATTCGATGTGGACGCCATCTTCGCAACCCTGCGGGAGTCGTTAAGCTCCGGCACACAGGAAGTAGGCTCATTCGCTGCCTCTATCGCAGAAGCTGCCCAGGTCCTTACCGGGGCAACAGGCGCTGCGGTGGGATTGCGGTACGGCGAGGGCATGTTTTGTTTAGGGAGAAGCGGCGAAACTGCACCTGCCGTCGGAGCCGAGCTCACCCTTAAATCTGGCTTTTCAGCCGAGTGTGTACGTACAGGTAAGAGCCTGCGGTGTGATGACGCGCGCGATGATTACCGCACCGATGCCGCCGTCTGCCGACGACTCGGCCTGTTTTCCATCGCGGCGGTACCGATTCGCGGCGAGAAAGGCTGTGTTGGTCTGCTGGAAGTGTTTTCTAACCGAACCTATGCGTTCTCCGAAAAGCACATGGTTTTTCTGGAACGCCTGGCGGAATTGGCGAGCATAGCCCAGGAGAGAGACTCCAATAAACAAATCCCCGGGGTGCGCACAGGAACCGCATCGGGTGATCCAAGACGGACAGCGCGAGCTCTGGCGAGCCGCATAAGAACTGGGTGGGAGCTTGCCCGCCCTCGCAACTGGGCATTGGGAGCGGGAGTTCTTGCGCTGATCGTTTCCGTGGTGCGGCTGGAACCCTGGCGGACACCTTCCACTCCGGTTCACAGGGCACATACAGCCGAGCAGAAGCCGGCAATGGAACCAGAAACCGTAGTAATTGACGCAGTCATTCCCAAACCGAGTCCGGTACATGGCGCCGTGACCGCGGCAGTTCTCAAGAATTCCGCGTCGCGAACTGTTTTAGCGGATGACGTCATCATCAGGCGAAAAGCTGAGAATTCAACGGCGAGTGTTTCGCCGCAGCCAGAGCAGCAGCGCGACGCACACAGTTCTGCTCAAGAGCTTCTGCCTCCCGCAATTGCCGCCTCGCCGGCATCAAATTCACCGCCATTGGATTTAGCCGCGAATTCAGGAACGTTGTCGCAAGCTGGACTTTCCATTTCGCAAGGAATTTCAGGTGGAGCCCTGCTGCGAAAAGTGCAACCGACTTATCCGAAACAGGCGCTCGCCTCACGCATTCAGGGGAGCGTGACCCTAATGGGCATAGTCGGTGAACAGGG
>QIAA01000139.1 GCA_003224905.1 Acidobacteriota bacterium | reverse complement strand
TGACGGCATAAACCTGCAACCGGATGCGTCAAAGCTGTACCTGGCACGGGGTGTTCTCTACGTACAGTTGGCTGATTACGACAAGTCGGAAGCCGACTTTGAAAAGGCACATGAGTTGGACCCCAATCAGTCTCTCAGTTCAGCAGCGCAGGGTTTAGCCGCGCTACAGCAGAACGATATCGATCGCGCCCTGGCGACGGTGCAGGCGAAGCTGGCGCGCAAGCCGAATGATGCTTATCTTCTCTATCTGCAAGCCGACTTTCTTTCGCAGAAGGGGGCGACTCCGGGCACGCCCGAATTTGCCGCCGCTCTGCGCTCGGCGAAGAAAGCGGTCACTCTGCAACCCACGCTGGCCGCGGCTCGCGGAGTGCTGGCAAAACTCTATTTGCAAGCGGGACAGAATCAGGAAGCGGTCGAACAATGCAAAAAGGCTCTGGAGAGTGATCCGAAGGACCAAACGGCGGTCTATCGTCTGATTCAGGCGCTGCGTAAGACAGGAGACAATGCGGAGATTCCCGGACTGCTCAGGAAGCTTGCCATGCTTCGCGAGCAGGCGGCAAAAGACGAAAGAGAACGATATCGATACAAGCTGGTGGAGAGTGACACGGAATCCTCTCCCGCCACTCAGCAGTGACTGGGAAGGCCTTTACGGGTGCGCACATCGCCCATCATAATCGAGCTCTTTGCTCTTAGCTAAAGACCAAGAGTTAACGGCCGCAGGGTAGAATTCTTTCCACTGTGCCCCTTGACCGACGCGCCTTCGTGCGACTCTCTGTTGGCGGAGTTGTCTCGGCAGCCGGCCAACGTCTTCTCGCCCAAGGCGTGGCGACACACACGGCCAAGCCGCTGGCGAGGCCAGCGATTTCCGGCCGTGCATTTAATGCCCATTTCGTAGATGTCGCCTCCTCGGCCGGGCTGCACGAGCCAGTCATCTACGGCGGCGTGGAAAGCAAGAAATACATTCTCGAAGCGACCGGTTGCGGCTGCGCCTTCATTGATTACGACAACGACGGCTGGATGGATCTGTTCATCCTTACCGGCACTCGCCCGGAAGGCGCGCCCTTCGGCACAACCAACCGGCTCTACAAAAACAACCGCGACGGCACCTTCACTGACGTGACTGAGAAAGCCGGCCTGAAGGCGGTTGGCTGGGCCTCCGGCGTCTGCGTCGGAGACTATAACAATGATGGTTTCGAGGATCTTTTCTGCACCTGCTTCGGACAGAACAAGCTGCATCGCAACAATGGCGATGGAACGTTCACCGATGTCACGAAAGAAGCCGGCTTGTGGAATGATCAGCCGCGATGGGGCGCGGGTTGCACGTTTGTCGACTACAATCGCGACGGACATCTCGACCTGTTTGTCTCTAACTACGTCCGCTTTTCCTTCGAACACGCGCCCGTTCCCGGCGAGAACACGAACTGCAACTGGAAAGGCCTGCCTGTCTTGTGCGGTCCGCGCGGGCTTCCCATGGGAAGGCACTCGCTCTACCGCAACAATGGCGACGAGACCTTCACCGATGTCACTCAGAAGGCGGGGATTGCCGCCGCCAACACGTCTTACGGAATGACAGTCATCGCCGCCGATTTCGATGAAGACGGCTGGCCGGACATTTACGTCGCTTCCGATTCCACACCGAGTCTGCTGTACATGAACAATCACGACGGCACCTTCCGCGAAGAAGGCGTGCAGCGCGGGGTAGCGTTGAGCGACGACGGAGCCGAGCAGGCGGGCATGGGCGTCGGCGTCGGAGATTACGATCTGGACGGCCACATCGATCTTTTCAAAACTCACTTCGCCGACGATGCCAACGGCCTCTACCACAACGACGGCAAGGGCAACTTCGACGATGCCACCCGCACCGGCCGCGTGGGCGTAGAAACGCGCTATATATGCTGGGGCACCGGCATTGTGGATCTGGACAATGACGGCTATCCCGACCTGTTCCTGACCGCGGGCAACGTTTACCCGGAAGTCGAACGAAAGCTGCCCCAGTACGCAAATAAGAACCCGCGGGCGGTCTTCCGCAACCTGGGAAATGGGACATTCGAGGAACTGGTGGAGCAGGCTGGGCCGGGAGTCGCAGCCGCGCACTGCAGCCGCGGCTGCGCCTTCGGAGACTTCGACAACGATGGGGACGTGGACATACTGATCGTAAACCTGAACGAGCCGCCATCCCTCTTGCGCAACGACCTGAGCGGAAACAATCACTGGCTGAAGGTGAAGCTGATCGGAACCAAGTCAAATCGCAGCGCGATCGGGGCTCGCGTGCTAGTGCGTTACGGCGCTAAGACACAGGCGCAAGAGGTGTTAAGCCAATCGAGCTACTATTCTTCAAATGATCAGAGGCTGCACTTCGGCTTAGGTCTGGAGAAGTTGGCGGACGTCGAAGTGCGCTGGCCCAGCGGATTAGTTGAGAAATTTCGGCGAGTGGCAGCCAACCAACTGATGACCATCAAAGAAGGATCGCGGACAGTAGCCAGCGGAAAATAGAGCAGTCGCCAGCAGGAGCGAAGGCGGCACGGCCGGCAACGGCTGGGCTGTCGCAAATTTTTCCTTGACAAGATACTTTATCCAAGTGTAACTTTCGCGTGGATTTGGGTAAACGATTTCTCCAACCGTACACTGGTGCAGTTCTGACTTTCAATCGTGGGGGTAGCACCATGTCCGCCAATCTTCGCTTTGCGACCTTGGCTTTTCTCTTTTTCTCCTGCTCGCTGAGCTACGCGCAATTCACCGGTAACATTCAAGGCACCGTGCAAGACCCGAGCGGCGCTGGCATCGCCAAGGCCAAAATCGAGCTTGTCAACACTGCCACAAGGGTCGTGGCGATCGCGACTTCGGATTCCGCGGGAAACTATCGTTTCGTGAGCCTGGCGCCCGGGTCGTACAAGATCACAGCCGAGGCACCCGGATTCTCCAAAGTCGCGGCGCAGGTCACTTTGTTGACCGAACAGAATCTGGACGTACCGCTGCAATTGAAGGTCGGCGCTGCCACTGAGACTGTGACCGTGACCACCGAGGCGCCCGTGGTTGATACCGCAGATAGCCGCAACGAACTGACCCTTGATAACGCGGGCGTCGCGGAGCTACCGGTCGCGGGACGAAATCTGGTCACGCTAACCACTCTCGCACCCGGAGTTTCCGGACTGGGAACCACGGGAGGCGGGCAACCGGGGAGGGCTGGCACTCCGGGATCGGGCGTTGATAACTACTCCACGGAAACACAGGTTGACGCCAGCGCCAACGGCCAGGGACAGATGTCGAACATGTACGTCATCGACGGCCTGGACGTAACCAGCGGAATCCGTCAGGGCGTCTTGAATCTCACGCCTAATCCGGAGTCGATTCAAGAAACGAGTATTCAAGTCAACACCTTTTCAAGCGAGTTTAGTCGCGCAACTGGCGTGCAGGAAGTATTGACGACAAAATCCGGATCGGAGCAGTTCCACGGCTCCGCCGCGGACTGGTTTTACTACCAGAACATGTTCGCCACCACGCATTTCTCCGGACCCAAGTACCTTCCCTTTCACGGCAATAACATGTCGTTCAGTGTCGGAGGGCCTATCATCCCGCGAAAACAATTCTTTTTCTACTTCGCAGTAGAACCTCTACGGTCATCACTGGCCACTAATGGATCGATCACATTTGCCGACCCACAATTCATAAACTGGGCCCAACAGAACTACCCGGATACGATCGGCACGCATTTGCTTTCCACATATCTTCCGACAAACGTAACTGGCACAAGCGTCCAGTCCACTGCTTCAAGCATTCCCGGCTGCGGCACATCTGCGACAAACAATCTTCCCTGCAATCTCCCTCTAGTAGACGTGGGTTCCTTCAGCGCGCCACAAGTTCGAAACGGAACGCAGTATTTCGTGCGTGCCGATAAGGTCTTCAAGAGCGACCGCATCTATGGCAGTTTCTATCGGACTCTCCTTACGTACGGCGCTGCATCGGCGATTCCGGCTTTTTCCGCGTTGAACAACAACTGGCAGCGGGCGTTCCAAGCGAACTGGGCGCACACGTTTTCGCCAACAACGCTGAACGAAGCAATCTTCGCTGCGAACCGGGTAGAGGGAGTCCTCGGGAGCGGCGCTAAGGACTACACCGTCCCTTCCGTAAACGTAACCGGAGTGGTGACGGAAGCGGGACAAACGTTCGGTGTCGGCTTCGCGCAAGGCGATTTCATTCAGCATAACTACCACTGGCGCGATGTTCTGACGCACGTTCGCGGCGCGCACGCGTTGAAGTTTGGCTACGAAGGCTGGTTCGGCGACGATGTCGAGCCGTTCCAGGGGCCGTGGTCACAACCTACCTTCAATTTCGACAATCTTCTCCAACTGGCTCAGGATGCCCCCAGGAGCGAAGGCCACGTCATGTACGACCCGATCACGGGGAAACCAGTTCTGTGGTCCTGGAACGCGGCCTCGAGGACGTGGGGCATCTTTGCCGAGGACACATGGAAAGCCAGAAAGAACCTTACTTTAACCCTGGGCTTCCGTTGGGATGACAGCGGTAATCCCTGGTCGAGAAGCTCCACGACCGTATTCGGTAACTTCTATCTCGGTCCAGGCCAAACCTTCAATCAGCAGGTGGGCAGCGGTTTTGCTAAAGCCACACACAATGCTCTGAATCACTCTGTAAACAATCTCCTTAGTCCTCGTGTTGGTTTCTCCTGGGACGTTACCGGAAGCGGCAGCACAGTGTTGCGCGGAGGTTTTGGCGTCTATAACAACTGGCTGACGCAGGCCAACGTTCAGGAAGAATTCCGCGGTAGTCCGCCCGGACCGATCGTTCCGAACTTTACTGTGGGCAGCGCTACTCCTCCCCTGTTTGTGTTGGGTAGCGGTGACAAACCCCCGTTTGGCTTCACGTATCCCGCCCTCGTGGGATCGCCAATATGCCCCGTTCTGGGCGCAAACGGATGTTTAAATTCGCAAGGGGGAATTGTCGGGGGCAACTTCAATATTGGGGGCATTAATCCAAATCTGAAATCGCCTAAGGCGGATATCTGGTCGCTAACGCTGGAACGGAAGATTGGTAACAATTATTCCACTAGTGTTGGTTATGCCGGATCTCACGGATACAACATGGTTGGCGGCGGAGATCAGGCCGGCATCGTCAGCTACGGCCAGGACATCAATGCGTTCGCTGGAGACCTGATTCTGCACAACAGTCTTTCACCCACACGATTGAATCCAAGCTTTGGCCAGATCAACTACACGGACAATAACCGACACAGCAATTACGAAAGCGTGTTCTTTGAGTTCAAAGGCCGCTTCTCGCACCGTGGTTTCTTCGATGCTTCCTATACGCGGTCGCAATCTAAAGACAATGCATCGGTATATCCCGCAGAAGCAAATCCTGAGCAGTACTACGGGCTTTCTCCCTGGGATGTGCCGAATCGGTTTTCACTCACCTTGAACTACCAACTTCCCGGCCTGAACTCCGGTCACGGTTTCCTCGGCAGGTTCACCGGTGGCTGGGGCATCAGCGGAACTAGTATTTTCCAGAGCGGCTATCCAGTTATGGTCTGGTCGACCGCAGGATTCCAGCCGATATGCACTTCACCTGGTACGGATAGCAATCCTTGCCCATCGCCTACGAACACAGTCGTCGGTTTCGCTCCAGGAAGTGGCGATTTCAACGCCGACGGCGACACCTCAGGCGCCGCCGGCGTCGGACTCGATTATCCGGACGTGAGCAACTACCACCAGGCCACGTCAAAGACCTCGTTTCTCAACGGCGTGTTTTCGTCCGGGCAATTCACTCAACCTGGGTTCGGTACGCAGGGCAACGAAAAGGCCAATCCGTTCCGGGGCTCGAATTTCGCCGAAACAGACGTGAACTTCTACAAGGACACCCATCTGACCGAAAGGGTCAACCTACAATTGCGTTTTGAGTTCTTCAACATCTTCAATCGAGTGAATTTCGCGAACCTGGATAACGATCTCGCGCACGGCACGTTTGGCAAGTCCACTTCACAGCAACTGCCAAGAAATTGGCAAGTCGGAGCGAAGATAGCGTTCTGAATTTCAAATAAATCGCCGGGCACCCCCGCATGTTGTCGCTTCGCGGATCAGAAGCTGTTGGTTCGCGTAAGATCTAAAGCAATCATGCCCACGCACCTCTCCCGCAGAGATTTCGTCGCAGCCGCCCTCTCCACCGCGGCGCTTTCACCTCTCCTCGCGCGCGCTTACAGCGACGAGGTCCCGTCGGTCTCCACGCCACCCTGGCGCGATCAGGCCGTTGAGAACCTCACCAAGTCTCCGCACGCCAAGCTGCGCAACATTCCTGTTCACGCGGTCACCATCAAAGAGGGTTTCTGGAGCCCTCGCCGCAAAATCAACGTCACTCGCAGCATCCCCACCATGCACGACCTGCTCGAGGCCAACGGCCGCATGAACAACTTCCGCCGCCTCGCCGGCAAGAGCAACGCCGAGCAACACGGCCCCGTGTTCTCGGATTCCGACATATATAAATGGACCGAAGCCGTCGGCTTCGCCCTCCAATCCGGCGATCTCCAGGATCTCCGCCCTACAGTCGACAAAATGATCGGCGAAGTCATCGCCGTGCAGGAACCCAGCGGCTACCTCAACACCTACTACGTCGAAGACCGCAAAAGTCTCCGGATGACTCCGCAGACCCAGACCACCGGACACGAGATCTACAACATCGGCCACATGCTGCAGGGCGCAATCGCCTACTACCGCGGAACCGGCGATCGGCGCCTGCTCGACGCAGGTATTCGCTTTGTGGACGATTTCCTTCTGCCCAACTACGGCCTCGCGCCGAAGCAGCCCATCGTTTCCGGACATCCGGAAATTGAAATGGGCCTCATCGAGCTCTATCGCATCACCGGCGACAAACGCCAGCTCGATCTCGCCGGCTACATCCTGCAAGGCGACGAGCGCGTCAAGCTCCCCGAGCATCGCACCATCTACATGTATAGCGGTACGCCGTTCACCGCGCGCACCAAGCTCGAAGGCCACGCCGTCCGCGCCATGTACGCCTGCTGTGGCGCCACTGATTACTATCTCGAAACCGGCGACCAAACCTACTGGAAGACTTTGAACACTCTCTGGGACGACCTAACCAAACACCAGATGTATATCTCCGGCGGAGTCGGCGCCCGCAGCGACGGCGAAGCCTTCGGCGACGCCTACGAACTGCCCAACGCCCGCGCCTACGGCGAGAGCTGTGCCGCCATCGGTAACATGATGTGGAACTGGCGTATGCTCGCCGCCACCGGAGAAGCCAAGTACACCGACGTCATCGAACGCGCGCTCTACAACGGCATCAATTCCGGCATGTCGCTCGATGGCACCCTCTACTGTTACCGCAACCCGCTGGCCTTCGATCCTTCGACCGGCGACAAAATCCGCAACCCCTGGTACGACGTCACCTGCTGCCCTCCCAACCTCGAGCGCACGCTGGCCTCGTTACCCGGATATTTCTACAGCACCAGCAACGACGGACTCTACGTCCACCTCTACGACAATTCCGACTTAGATTGGCATCTCGAGGACGGAACCGGCCTCAAGCTCTCGCAGAAAAGCAACTATCCCTGGAACGGAAACGTAGAGTTGGCGGTGACGCCCGACCGCCCCACCGACTTCGTGATTCACCTCCGCATCCCCGGATGGGCCGATCGCGCCCAGGTTGCCGTCAACGGCAAACCAATAACAGGAGCGAGATCCGGAGAGTATCTCCCGCTTCAGCGCAAATGGTCTTCCGGAGACAAAATCACACTGCAGATGGAAATGCCGGTGCAGGTGCTGGAAGCCAACTACCACGTTGAGGACAACAATGGACGCGTGGCAGTGCAGCGTGGCCCATTGCTCTACTGCCTGGAGGAAGTCGATCAATCCAATGTTGCCTTGAGCGACGTAGCCATGGACCTAGGCAAAGATCCATCGGCGCGGTTTCAGACAGAGCGTCGGAGCGATTTGCTCGGCGGAGTACTCGTGCTTCGTCTCGAAGGTGTGGCTCTCGAACGGTCCACTTCCGAACTTTCGCTGTATTCGCGTTATAGCGGCGCTTCGGTAAAGACGCGGCGCGTTCCACTCACGATGATTCCTTACTACGCCTGGGCAAATCGAAACGCAACATCAATGCAGGTGTGGACCCCGGTGGCTCGGCCGTCATAGCCGGCGAAGCCATTCATGACCGAAATTTCCTTTTTCGGCTCGAGCCGATTTTGGAGGGCGAAGGCCTTGGTTTGCTTTCCCAGAGAACAGGGAAGGATTAAAGGGAAAATCTTGGTTCATATGTTCAAGGCCCGCGGATTGGGGACTTTTATTCTGCGCCAAACAAAGGTACTAGATAGAAGCCATTCGGACCGCGTGTTGCAGAATTAGGAAAGACAATCGTGCCGACATAAACACCCGTCCGAAACACGGGCCCTTCAAACAGGGCTTCGAGTGGTCCACCGAGAGCTGGCATAAAAATGAGAAAAGATG
>QIAA01000006.1 GCA_003224905.1 Acidobacteriota bacterium | reverse complement strand
GGCCGCATCAATCTTCCGCAGCAGATGATCGGGTGGCACCAGCGACTCGATCGTCACCAACTCCATCTCCTGCTGCGGTACTTCGGGTTCTTTCAGCATGCCCCATAAAAGCACAAAGCTCCCGTGGAAAACGAGAGCTTTGTCGGTACTTTGTCAGCAATCTGGGCCCTGACTGAGTCAGGGCTTGAGGTACAGGACAATGTTTGCCAAACGAATTCATGATATCTCCCCCACATAGGTCGTTCAAGCAAGATCACGATAATCGCGTGACTGTGGAGGGTAAAGGGAGTCGAACCCTAGTGGCTGATAGCCACTAGAATGTTTGGCAAACATCGCCCAGTACCCACTGGCAACACCCTCCGGACGCTGTTTGCGCGGGTGATTGTATTTGCGGCGCGGGGTCGCGGCTGTGATCAGTGAACATTTTCGGAAGGAGTGCCGATTCGGGAAGGGATGAATGTGGCGCGGGCGCCCGCGCGGGTGAAGGACGTGCGAAAGCGCCACGCGGAGTGACGGCGGGTTCGCGCATCCCCACTCAAGCCAAAACCGGGCTTGAGTGGGCCACGCGTCCCTTACGCGGACGCAAGGTTGGACCGCGTATTTTCGGAACTCGTAACCGCGCTCCTTAGAACCGTCGGCACGCGGAAATAAGCGGTTCGGCTCCAATACTCTGCTGCTGTAGACCTCTCTCCCACAAAAACGACTTTCGCAACGTAGTGACCCGCTGGAAGAACGAACACGGTGCCCAAGTGGTACTTCTCTCCAGGTTCCATGAAGAAGTCATATTCAGTAATGGCGGCATCTTTCTCGTTGGGTTCGCTGTACTCGTAAAGCAGCGAGATATGACGAGGGATACCGGTGATCGTTTTGAGACTGTGCCCTTCCGGCCACCAACCTGCGAATGCCGGACAGGGTAGGTCAGTTGCCAACGCTCGCACCTGAAGATCAACTGGGTATTTAACGCTATTCTCGTAATGCACGATGTCCTCGGCTGGCAAGCGGCGGGGAACACCAATCCGACGATTTCCGATGTTGGAGAGAACTACATCAATCGAAACTACGAAATTCGCGCCCATCGGTTCGGTAGCGACTGCCGATTCGATCTGAAGCGCGCTCTCAAACGACTTCCGAAGTGCAAACTGATAGAACGTCCAGCCGCCGCCAACAAGCAGAGCCAGTGCAGTTGCTGCGTCCGAAACATCCTTCGGAGAAAGTTTTCGCACAAGCAACCACCAGAGCACGACCATCAAAACTGCGAACAAAAAGCCTAGAATAGCCTTAACGTATTTCAGGCGCATACGCAGACCTCTCTCCATTGAATTTTGATGCGATTGGGCTGCGGGGAAGAGCCAGCATTCTGGCACCTCTGCCGACGGAAATCAAGGCTGTTTTTAAGATCGAACCGAGTAGAACTCCAAACCCGCGAAAGTCGGGCCAATCGCGCCCCAATCACAATAAACGGCTCCTTCCCGGACGCGACCGCGTCGGGGAGCGGGGTGTCGGGTGGGTTGTGGGAGAGGTCTTCTTCGCAGGCGAAGAAGCGAGGAAGGGGGCGTCGCTGTTGCGTATCGTGGACGCGTGGCCCACTCAAGCGCGGTTTTGGCTTGAGTGGGGATGTTTCTTCTCAATTCTGTCATCCCGACCGGAGCAGATCATCGCGAAGATGGTGATTCTCCGGAGCGAGGGACCTGATGTTGTAACGTCAACCGGCAGTAAGCGACGGATCGAGATCGAGTCGGAATGGACGACACGAAAACGCGAACGAACGGCGGGAACACTTTGTCCAGCTGTCGAATTGTCCACTCAAGCCAAAACCGGGCTTGAATGGGCCACCTCGCCCGGCGCGTTGAATCTGCTGATCGGGCCGCGTGGCCTCACGTCAAGATGGTGTTCAGAGCCGTAATTAGTTTCGCTGCGCGTTCAAGCGTGCCTACTACTTCCGGGGCGTCCACGTCCAGCGCGGCTGGATTGCGGAATAGCCACTCCGCTGGAGTGAAATGGTCAAATTCCGGAATCTCGGGCGGGAGCGTGCGGAAGTACGCCTCAGCTTTCTTCACGAGCCGCGTGGTGTTCGGGTCGGCATCGATCAGCTTCTGATCCGTGAGTTGATGCACTGCTGGTAGATTGAAAGCTTGGTTAAGAATAGAGGCGTATAGGCCGGGCGTGAACACGTCCTCGATATCGGCTTCGTCCACCCCTAAGACACTGGCGAACGTCAGCAGGCGGTTGGTCTCAAGAATTCTGTTCTTGCGAATAGTTTCGAGCTTCCGCTGGTCGCCCTTTGCAAAATCGCTCAACGCCGCTATGTTGAGCTTTTGCCCCGCAAACAGCGCTACGAACGGCTGGATGCGGTCGATGCCGCCAGCGGGACACATCGTCCAGCGGCGATCAAGACTGGATTTCCCGCGCCGCTTGAGAGCTGATGACCAGGCTTCGGTGTAGAGAATGTCGCCCGGCCCCTCGACAAGCAGCGTGTGCTTTCCAACGAACAGCGTCTGCGTGATTTCATAGCCGAGCGCGCCTTGCAGCGGGAACAATGTATCGCGGTCAGTGACAAGGGTGTCGTCGCGTACCTTCGTGCCTTCCGCAACCCACTGACCCGGCTTCGGAGCCGTGATGCGGTCCTCTACAATACGCACGCCGGGCAGGTCATCTGGCGGCACCATGAATGGAGAATGCGTAGTGAAGATCACCTGATGTTCTGGCGCGAGTTTTTCGGCGAAGTATCGGAGTAAGTCCGCCTGCGCCTTCCCGTGCAGTGTTAGCCCCGGCTCGTCAAGCAGCAGAATCAACTTCCCGCCCTGCTTTTGCACTTGTGCGAACTTCACCAGAAACGAGAAGAACCAGATGAACCCGGCACTCCGTTCGGAGAACGGGAGGCTCGCTTTGTGCAGATTGTTTTTGACGCGAGCACGAGCAATGACGCCTTCGTTGAAGGGCGCGGGGTCCTGAGGCTCGGCCTTAGTAACGCGGACCTCGACCTCGATGTTTGGATTCTGCGTCCAGTACTCCAGCAACTGCTCAGTGATTCTGGTGGACGCGGACTCGCAGCGTGCGTTCAGTGACTCGTATGTCGTGGCCGACGTGATTTCCTCGACGGAGGTGCCTGCGTACTCCAAAAAATCAATGAAGACCTGCTCGCCAGCGGAGATCGGTGGCTGGAGTTGACCCTGCTTGCGTGGTGCGAACGTGTCGAGCCGGATCTGCCCTACCATGCGGTCGTAATGTGAGAAGTACATGAAGCGGGGGAGTTTCTTTTTCAGAATTGCGTCTACCGCGCCGCGCACATTCTTTCCCGGCAGCGCGTTTAGTTTTTCGAGGAGGCGTGTCTGCTTCTCAGTGCGCTCGGCCAGAGCTTCCAGCGCTTTGCGCAGTTCGTCCGAGTTCTTTGGACTTCCTACCTGCTTGCGCTCCGGTGCCGTGAGCCGCGCATCGTCAATCAGGAACTCCACGGCGGCAGGGTAATCAATAGGCGTTTCGAATTGCGGCTCTGAATCGCCGTAGCGCCGCAATTCTTACCGGTCGATCCTGGAGTGCCTTGGGACCGATAACCTCGGCAATAGCTGCCTTCTTGTCAGCTTCGAGAGACCACTCGGTGGTTATAACAACAGCCTGCTCTTCCTCCCCGTGGCGTTCCGCGTATTCGGTGAGCCAGCGGCGCGGGTAATCGCGCTCAATGTCAAAGTTGACGGGAGTCGCGGGATGGGGGTTCAAGCCCGCGAGCGCCTGCACGACTGCAGTCTTGCCTGCTTCATTTTTACCTACAAGGCAGAGAACCTGCCCAATGTCGAATTCGCCTGTATCTTCCGCGCTACGAAAATTTGTGACACGCCCTTTTTTCAGATTCAAAGGTTTCCCTCCTAGCGGGCTCGCGGCACGGGTTGCAAGGCGAGCAGGCCTCCAGAAACATTCGATTATATCGTTCAGGGCGGGTTCCCCTCTCAAGCCCGGATTTGGCTTGAGTGGGGATGTTCACACGTCACAGACATGATCCGCCTGACAAACTAACTTGTCCTCATGCCATGGGGACTAAAACCCATTCGACTCCTTCGCTACGCTCAGTCGCTCAGGCCAGGCTCCGCTTGTTTACAACAGACGCAAGCTGCCGAGTCTTCGAGTCAGCGTTGGAGCGAGTGCGGCGCAGTTACAGACTGTACGTTTATGGATACGTAGTCACGCCGGAGCATGTCCACCTCCTGCTCAGCGAACCGTCACAACAGCAGGTCCCGTTCGACTTCGCTCAGGGCAGGCTCTCCACTCCGCGGATCGTCGCCTTCGCGATGATCTGCTCCGGTCGGGATGACAGAGTTGGGGAGATCTGAAGATCCCCACTCAAGCCAAAAGCGGGCTTGAATGGGACACCCCGTCGCACATTCGCTATCTTGCTACTCGCGCAACAAGAGGGCCCAACATGGCCATGATGAGCACGTAGGCAGCCGAGAGGGGGGCAAGGCGCGGTTCTATCGAGCTGCCCAACCCCGCAATAACGATGGAGAATTCGCCGCGTGCAACGAGTTCGATTCCAGCCCGGAGACGCCCTTGTTGATCGATGCCTTCACGACGAGTGGCCAAATACCCTGCCAGCACCTTCGTGACAGCTGTGATCGCTCCTAGTCCCAGAGCAAACGGCAGTGACGGTACGAGTGCCGCCGGATCAGTCTCCAGGCCGAAAAAGAAAAAGAATATTGCCGCAAACAGATCTCTTAGCGGACTGACCAAGCGATGTGACTGCTCGGCAACGGTGCCGGATAGCGCAATGCCGACCAGAAATGCTCCAATCGCCGATGAAACCTGGAACCGCTGCGCCGTGCCAGCCACCAGGAGCACAGTCCCGAAGATCGAAAGCAAAATGATCTCGTCAGATTCATGCGCAATCAGGCCGCTTAGGTGATGGCCGTATCGCACTGCGCCAAAAACGTAAATGAAACAACTCCAATCGCAATGCAAACCGACAATGCAATCCTGGCTGGTCCGCCCCCACTGAGCCAGACGGCAACGAGTGGAAGGTAAACGGCCATGGCAAAGTCCTCTTGCACCAGTAGAGAGAGGACGATTGGCGTTTCTGGGTTCTCCATGCGCCGGAGTTCGGTCAGCAGTTTCGCGATCACGCCAGAGGAGGAAATGTAAGTGATGCCGCCCAGCAAGACAGCGGCCAACGGTTTCCACCCTACAAGGAAGCCTGCGATTAAACCCGGCGTAAAGTTCAGCGCGAAATCTAGAATACCTGCCGTCACCCCCAGTCGCAGGCTCTTCTTCAACTCGTCGCCGGTGTACTCCAGCCCCAGCATAAAGAGGAGCAAAAGGACGCCGATCTCGGCCCCAGTACGGACGAAGTTTTCACTGAGTCGGAGAGGAGCCAGGCCACCGTTGCCGAACGCCAGTCCAGCCAACAGATATAAAGGAATCGCGGAAAATCCGAATCGGTTAGCGAGCCGCGCTAAGGCTGCTAAGCCGACAATAGCTAGACCAAGCTCAATGAGGAGTACGGAACCATCGTGCGTCGCGGTCATAGGCCGCCAGTTTAATCGTTCTTCTCGTCACGTCGTCCGCGATAGTTCGTTGTTTGCCGCGAAGCAGTGTGGCACATGTTGTGGACCCTCTAACGCACCGCACTGTTGCAAGGGGCATGGCTGAAACTGGTCGCGGAAAAACTCCATCCCAGGATCTCAGCGCCTGAAGGCGCGATTCGGTCGGCGCGACTTACGGCATCGCTGAAGCGATGCCCTGATACGAGAATAAAAAGGCGGGCGAGGCGCCCGCCCCACACAGCCTAGTCTCTTACTCCATCCAGAAACGCGCGGAGCTTGCGCGAGCGGCTCGGGTGGCGCAGCTTGCGCAGGGCTTTGGCTTCGATCTGGCGGATGCGTTCGCGGGTTACGGCGAATGACTGGCCTACTTCCTCCAGCGTGTGCTCGCTGCCGTCTTCCAGGCCGAAGCGCATTTTGATTACGCGTTCCTCGCGCGGAGTCAGCGTGCGCAGGACCTGCGAGGTCTGATCTTTCAGGTTGACGTTGATCACGGCTTCGGCCGGTGAGACGACGCCGCGGTCTTCGATGAAGTCGCCAAGATGCGAATCTTCTTCTTCGCCGATCGGGGTTTCGAGGGAAATCGGTTCCTGCGCGATCTTGAGGACTTTGCGGACTTTGGCGACCGGAATGTCCATGCGCTTGGCGATTTCTTCCGACGTCGGTTCGCGTCCCAGTTCCTGGACCAACTGCCGCGAGGTGCGGATCAGCTTGTTGATGGTCTCGATCATGTGGACGGGGATGCGAATCGTACGCGCCTGATCAGCAATTGCGCGGGTAATCGCCTGCCGAATCCACCACGTGGCGTACGTGGAGAACTTATAGCCGCGGCGGTATTCGAATTTGTCGACGGCTTTCATCAGACCGATGTTGCCTTCCTGGATCAGATCCAGGAACTGCAAGCCTCGGTTGGTGTACTTCTTGGCAATCGAGACCACGAGGCGCAGGTTAGCTTCGATCAGTTCGCGCTTGGCCTGCTCGGCGTCAATGTCGCCCTGGATGATCTCGCGCTGGGTGCGCTTGAGTTCCTGGAACGAGACGCCGGCTTCGACCTCGAGTTTTTCGAGTTCCGAGCGGATTGCCCGCGACTGGCGGCGGTACTCTTTTTTTTGGTCCTCGCTGCGGGTTGCGTCCGCCTTGCGCTCCAGGTTCTGCGACTGGCGGTCGAGGGAGCGCATGGTGTCGACGGTCTTGTTGACGCGGTCGATCAGGCGTTTGCGTTCGGTGTTGGTGAACCCAAGATTGCGAACGCATAGAGAGACGTCTACGATGCCGCGCGCGAGCTGGTGCCGTAGTCGGCGATATGGCTTCGGGTTTTTCTTCTGCGATACGGCGGCGAACTTTTCCTGGAGCTGGCCGGCTTTCTTGTAGGCCTTGGCCAGGTCGTCGATCTTGCCGGTGAACTCCTTCAGGCGGTTCTGAAGAATTTCGTCGGTGATCTCTTCCTCGTCGAATGTGACCACTTCTTTAATGGAGCGGACACTCTTCTTGAGGTCCTCGCCCAAAGCCAGCAGTTCATTAATGACTATGGGCGATCGGGAAAGGGCCTTGAGAACGCGCAGTTGGCCGCGCTCGATGCGCTTGGCGATTTCCACTTCGCCTTCGCGCGTGAGCAACGGAACGGTGCCCATCTCCCGCAGGTACATCCTGACGGGATCGTTGGTTTTTTCGAGGGCGCCGGGAGTGAGATCGAGTTCTACATCCTCGCCCAGTTCCTCTTCATCGAATTTCTTATCGAGACCGGAGCCTGGAAGCTTCGGGCCTTCGAGCACATCAATGCCTTGCGTACCAATGGTAGTCAGCAGATCTTCGAGGTCGTCGGGACTTTGCACATCCTGCGGGATGAGGTCATTGACCTGATCGTAAGTGAGATATCCCTTTTCTTTGCCTGCGTCGATCAGCTTTTTGATATCGTCGTATTTGTCTTCTAGAGCCAAGACGAATTACCCTCTATGCGCCCTCGGAAAAGACGCGAAAAGTTATTGGCGGTGGGAATGTGAAGTAGCGGAACAGCGCGCTGGCACAAACTTTCAGAGTATAGCATGTACGTGCTGCTGTCAGCATATCGCGGAAGCTTCCCGATATGGCACACTTCCACCCTATGTTGCTATCTGCTAATAATTTAGATGGCATTCAGCACCGTTTAGTTTCAGGGTTCGTGACGGTTATACGCCCGGCATTGTCCTACCTTGGTCGCTCAGACCCGGATCCATCAAAGCCCGTTTAAGCCGAATCTTCTCTTCCAGTAAAGCCTGTAACAGAGCGGGCTCATGGCCCTGGCGCGCCTGCAGTTCGCGCTGGACTTGCTCAAGCTTCCGCCTCCACCGGATGCGGCGCAGCGCCCGTACCGCCCCCTCCAGCCGCTCCGGAGTCAGGTCCTCTTCGTCCTTCATCAGGATGGCCGCCAGCAAGTTACGGTCTGCCTCGGTGAAGGGCAAAGCCATAATATCGACGGTTTCCGCCGACATATTGAGCATCGTTTCGATCAATGATTCGGTAGCCAGCCCGCTATGCAGTTGCTCATTCTTTAGTGCAAATTGGGCTTGCCGGGCAGGATCGAATTCTTCCTCGGCGCCGTCACGCGCGGAGAGATGCTCTCCGGAGGTCTGCATTTCCGTGCCTGAGGCGAGGGCGCGAATCAGGATTTTTTCCGCATCGGTCACCTGGATCTCCGCCGGTGCCTTCAGGGTTGCCGATGAGCGCTTCCCGGCAGCGTGCTTCAGTTCCTGACGCAGTACCGCCGAATCAATGCCGAGCTTCTGAGCGATTTCGCTGGCCAGTTCGTCGCGAACGATGCGGCTAGGAACACGCTGAATGTGAGGGAGCAGATAATTCACCGCTTGCACCTTGCCTTGCGCGCTGCGTGCCGGAAATTGCGAACGGGCACGCTCGATCAGGTAGTCGAAATATCGTTGCGAATGCTTCAGGGCATAGCCGTAAGCCTCCTTTCCTTTGCGCCGAACAAACAGGTCGGGGTCGAAACCAGCTTCGAGTGTAAGGACGTTGATCTCGAATTCCTCTTCTACCAGAACGCCCAGAGTGCGCTCCGTGGCTCTGGCGCCGGCGGCATCAGGATCGAAATTCACGACTACGTTCTTGCTGAAGCGGCCGAGCAGCCTGGCCTGCGAGTCGGTGAATGCTGTTCCAGAACTCGCGATCACATTATGAAACCCGGCAGCATAAACGGAAATGCAATCCATCTGGCCTTCGACCAGGATGGCGTATTCTTTGCGAATCCACTCTTTTGCCTTGTCCAGATTGAACAGCACGCGCGACTTGGAATAGATTGCAGTCTCGGGCGAGTTCAGATATTTCGGGCCAGCCTTTTCGTCGGTCGAAAGCGTGCGTCCGGTGAAGGCGATGATTTTTCCGCTTTCGTTGGCGATGGGAAACATCACCCGGTTGCGGAATTTGGAGTACATGGAAGCAGCCGTTGGCTGTCGGATGTTAGCCGTTAGCTTTTCCGTCTGACTCTCATCATCGTGAGAATATGCAGGAATCGCCTCTGCTGCGGCAGATCCGGTGCGTTGCTGATGGCTGCTGTCCTGTTTCCACGAAAACAGCCCGCTTTCCCGCAGTACTTCCTCGTCGAACTCGCCTTTCAGGCGGTCGCGCAGCAGGAATCCGGAATCAGGCGCGTGGCCAATGCGAAACAGCCGGATCGTCTCTTCGTTCAGGCCCCGCCCGGCAAGATACTGCCGGGCATGTGCACCCTCGGGCCGCTCGAGATACTGCTGGAAAAATGCACACGCTCGCTCGTGGACTTCGAGCAAGACAGTGCGCAGCCTGGCTTCCTTCGCCTCGACAGGACTGCTGTAATTGACTTTGGGCAGCGCGATGCCCAGCTTCTGGGCGACGGCTCTTACGGCTTCTGGAAAAGTGATGTTTTCAACCTTTTGAACGAAGCTGAAGACGTCACCGGAAGCCCCGCAACCGAAGCAGTGATAGAACTGTTTGCTGGCGTGGACATTAAAAGAAGGGGTTTTTTCGCTGTGAAAGGGGCAAAGCCCGGAGTAATTCTGCGCCCCCGCTTTCTTCAGCCTGACATAGTCGCCTACGATGCGGACAATATCCGCCTGCTCCTTGAGCGTGTACGCGAAATCGCCAGGGTTAGCCATGACTGGGTAGGTTGGCCCGAAGGAATTGTGCGGGAGAGAATCGCCGAATGGAATATAGCAGGCTTCCACTTCTGTGGAGAAACTGTGGATTTCGACAACTTCCGTTCTACGACTTAGGAAATCGCGGAAACTACGACGCTTGGCGACCCGAAGTACAACGGATTTTAGGCTCTAAGCTCCTGTCGCGCTTTCTCGGCAATAAGAGGCATTTCTGCCGCTACGGCGATGGCAATGCCAGTTCTTTCCAATGTCCCGAGGGCAAAATCGATCTCCGGATCGTGCCGAGAGAGATCGTCATCTACTACGGCCGTCAGGGAGGTTTCAGCCTTCTCTTTGCTTGCGATGCCCGCGACCAGCTGCGGGTAGCTGAATGCCAGCGCTTTAGCGGCGTCGACGTTGGCTTCGAGAGAAAGCGCTTGCAGCATCTTGATCACGCCGTTCGGGCGGTACGCGACGTCGATTTTTAGCGGATCACCGGGATAGGTATATCGCTCCGCCGGTATATTTTTCTGAATCATCCGCCAGATGCCGGCTGCTTCAAATGCCGCCTGAATTTTTCGCAGAATCCGGCGTTTGCCGCCGGGTTGAGCTTTGCCCACGGCAAGCGGTATATCGAGAGTGCCTCGGGCTACGGCGTCCAAGGCGGCTTGCGGCTCTTCCGCCAGATATTGTTTGTAAGGCGAGGTTTGAATGCTGCCTGAAAAACAGTCCTCCATTCGCGCCAGCAAGTCCTTCGTGTCGGTGGTATCGGAGAGACGCTGGCGGATATCCTGCTCGAGAAAACGCAGATACTCGAGATCCGCCTCAGGATGCGCGCACAGCAGTCGCCGCCAGTTTTTCACGAAACGCACGCCAGCGAACCCGTTCGGCGCATCCTCCAGCATGACCAGGCCAAAAGTCACGTAATCATCCATAGTCGGGCGTGGAACATACCGCAAGAAAAAGTAATCGAATTTCTTCAGCTCAGGCATCGGCGTCTTTTCTCGCGGAATGAGCTAGGCATCAGCTCTCCAATTCAGAAACGGTCTCCTCTGCGACAAGCGGAAAGCCAGGATCAACTCGCGCACCATCGCGCGGCGCTCAATCAAACAGCGCATCAGACGCTCCAGCGCCTCCCAGTCATTGCCATACCAATCCGGCGGAATTCCCGACGCGCATGCCCACATCCGGTCTTGGTCCATCTTCTCGACATTCGACAGCCAGGGCTCAAACGATTGCCAGCCTTTCACGCCAGCATAGACCTCATTGTGCGCGTACACGCCGCGTAATGGATAATCGGGGAAGGTCCAATCTCCGGCATTGAAGCAGTATCCCTGATCGATGAATGCCGCCGTGTATTTCCGCTCACGTGACTTTCGCCAGAAAGCCGCCTGCCTTCCGTTGGCGTTTCCAGTCCACTTGTCGAGCACGAGCATTCCGGCAAAGGTTTCAAGATTGCGCACCCGCTCCAGCATGGCGGCTGGAAAGTAATCAAACACCTGGCCCTGCAGAGGATCGACTACGTAACGTGATCCAAAGTGCAGACCCGGCTGGCAGCGTAAGACATTTCCGGCAAGCTGGATGTTCAGCTCCGACGACTGCGCAACCAGCCAATCCCCGACTTCGACAACCTCTGTCACCGGAACCGGCAAGGCCGCGGCTTCTGCCAGCCGGGTGGCCAACATTTCATTTGCGAGAACTCGCACATGCTGGGGATTATTGCGGAATTTCACCACATAGAAGTTACCGTCGGAGCAGCGCATCATGTGTCCTTGCGCGCCGCCTCGCATGCGCCTTACATGTTGAACCGCAATGACAGCCAAGCCCGCAAGTCCTCACAAGTGGAGACCACAAAAGCAGGCATACTAAACTGCTTTCGAGGACTTGAATGTGACGGATGAACATCTGGGCTGTGACTTTCGCGTGGTGGAATCCAAGGAGTAAACGAGTAGAGCTGGTTGAACCAAGGTCCGCATCATTCGCGGTTTCTCGGCACGGGGAGAAGGGCTGCGGGAAAACGCTCCGAGAAACCAAGGAAGGGAACCTGAGGCGCTGAAGCGCAGACACATTGTCAAGGGGCGCCACCGGCACGAGTGAAGAGGCGCGAAAGAGATCATCGGAAGTACCTCAGAGGCTAAAGCCCCCATTGAAACTGCGCCACCCAAAATCAGAATTTTTCCACAGCCTCTGAACTCGTGCCCTTCCCGTTTTGCCGTAAATCGGAGTTTTTCGCAGGCTCTGAAAGCCGTGCCCTTCGCAAGACCTATTTATGAAACCAGCTCTAGCTAGATTCGAAGCTCGACAACCGTTGCTCCCCCGCCGCCTTCATTCTGCGGAGGCTCGGTTACCGATTCCACGTGGGGATGCTTCTGCAGAAATTGCCTCAGGGCTTTGCGCAAAATGCCCATCCCGCTGCCATGTACTACCCGAACGCGAGGCAAGCCGGCGAGGAAAGCGCGATCTACGAACTTTTCCACCTCGCGAGTGGCATCGTCGACAGTCTGCCCAATCACATTGATCTCCTGTGGCACGCTCTGCTTTTCACTTTCCAGCGACACTGAAATCCCACGCGCCCGGGCAGCTTTAACCGGAGAATCTGAAGCGCGCGCCAGAACTTCAGCGATGTCCTCGCGCCCGATCTTCATCTTCATGGCGCCGACTTCAACTTCGAAGCGATCCTCATCGAGCTTGCGCGTGACCAGGGCGGCGCGGCCGACGGATTTCAGCTTTACCGTGTCACCGGCGCCGACATGCTTCACGAGTTGGGGCTGCGCATTTGGATCGCCCTGATCTGCACCGGTCTTGTGCGCAACCACGGTCGCATCAAAATGGTCGCGCAATTCACGGCTTAGCTTTGAGATTCGCCGTTCGGCGTCTTTCGACAGCTTCTGTGCAGCGGCACGATCCTGCACAGCGGCCACGGCCTCGCGGGCTCGATATTCAAAATCCCGCAAAACGGCTTCCAGCTTCTTTTCCAGCTCTCTGACTTTCGTCTGCTGCGCCTTCCAGCTTTCGGCAGCAAGTCGCGCTTTCTCGCGCGCGAGTTCCTCTTCACGCATCTTCATTTGAAGACGTTCGGCTTCTACTGCTTGCAATTGCGCGTGCAGCTGATCGAGGAACTGACCGACATCTTTCGCCTGTGTACCCAGTCGCGCGCGTGCAGACTCGATGATGGCAAGGTTCAATCCCAAACGTTGCGCGATGTTGATTCCGGCCGATGCCCCAGGGACGCCTAACTTCAACTCATACGTCGGCTGCAAGGTAGCTTCGTTGAATCCGACTGAGGCATTCACCACACCCGGCGTGTTCGCGCCATAGACTTTCAACGCCGTATGGTGGGTGGAGATCACTGTTGTGCATCCGATCTGGCGAAAGTGCCCGGCGATGGCAACCGCCAACGCAGCTCCTTCTTCCGGATCGGTAGCGGAACCAAGCTCATCGAGCAGGACGAGCGAATTCGGGGTTACCGTTCGCGAAATGGAATCAATCCTGCTGACGTGGGCGGAAAATGTCGAGAGATTCTGTTCGATGGATTGGTAATCCCCGATATCCGCAAGCACAGCGTCGAACATCGGAAGCTCGGCCCGGTCTGCGGGAACAGGAATGCCGGATTGCGCCATCAACGCCAGCAATCCCAAAGCCTTGAGCGCGACAGTCTTGCCTCCGGTGTTCGGTCCGGTGATGATGAGCTGTCGCTGGTCTTGTTCCAGCTCGATGCTTGTCGGCACGATCGGTCCACCTTTTGCTCTCAGGTTCCGTTCGAGAAGTGGATGGCGAGCTTTTTGCAGAACCGTCCGGGCGTGTGATCCTTCCTGCGTAAGAAAAGTAACCGGCACACAGTTGTATTCCTCGGCGAAGCGCGCTTTAGCAAACTGCAACTCTAATTCGGCCAGTACTTCTTCAGACGCAATGACGGCATCGCCATGTTCTGCGATGCGTTCCGTCATTTCCACCAAAATGCGGTGGATCTCAGCCTGTTCTTCTTCCCGCAAGCGTACCAGCTCATTGTTCTGCTCTATGGTTTCGAGCGGTTCGATAAACACCGTCTGGCCGCTGGAACTGGCGCCATGCACAACGCCCTGCACGCGCCTTTTCTGCTCTACCTTGATCGGGATAACAAAGCGTTCATCGCGAATCGTGACCAGCTCTTCTTGCACTGCTCCGCCTTCCGCAAGGCGCCGCACATAGGAGCGCAAGGATTCCTGAATCGTGCGCTTCTGCCTCTCAATGTCCTTGCGAATTCGAGCCAGCTCAGCCGATGCGCGATCTTCGAGAGTGCCGTCGGGACCGATCTTGTTGCGGAATGCACGCAGGAATTGCGTGAAATCAATGATTCGCAACGAAAGCTGCGGCACGGCATTCCACCCAGTCTTCATTGCTGCGGGAGGATTGAGAGCGATTTCGCGCCACTCCGCCGCGCGATCCACCAGGTGTACGATGTCGCGGATCTCTTTGATCTCGAGCGCCGCGCCTTGGATGCGCGCTCTGGCAATGAATTCGGTAACCGAGGCTAGTCCTGAAAGATCGAACCCACCACCCACACGGCGGAACTCGCGCAGCTCAACCGTGAGTTGTTGCTGATTCTGAATCCATTCGGAGTCGCGAGAAGGGCTAATGGTTGCGATCCGCCCTTGCCCCAACTCAGAGACCGAATAGGCCCGCAAGAGTTGCCGAAACGATTCGAATTCGAGAATTTGAGCACTCGTGTGAGTCAGAGTTCGCGGTCCCACGGATTTCATGTTACAGGATGCCGAGAGACGATTCTCAGCCTGCGGAAATGGATGCGATGCGCTTGGAAGAGGCCTAGCAGCCTGTGTCGAAAGTATGCGCTGCTTCAAACGGTTTGTGCGGTGTCATCCAGCCGTTTGCCGCACGTGATAGTGAAGTTGGACAACGCCGTCAGAGAACCGTTGCACAGACAGCAAGCGGAGCGGCACCTGCCGATGTCGAGGCGCTATCAACGGTATGCCTTCGCCGATGAACGTCGGGATGACGCTGATGATGAACTCATCGATTGCTCCTTCATCGAGGAAGGAAGCGATGAGCTCGCCGCCGCCCATCATCCAAATATTCTTTCCGGGTTGAGCGCGCATCTGTTTCGCGAACGCACTTATCGGCTGCGTTACGAAACGGACGCCGATGGGGGCCGATGGAGGGGGCGACTGACGCGAGAACACGTAGTGCACGTCATTTGCGCTGAAGTTCGCGCCCATCTTGGCACTCAGGTCGAAAGTCTTTCGACCGAGAATCTTCGCGTCGACCGTGCGCATGAATTTTGGCAAACCATAAAAACCTTTCGGCGCCGGCCGATTCGTCAGCCAGTCGACGTTGCCGTCCGGTCGAGCGATGTAACCATCAGCGCTCGTCGCGATGTGAACGATGATTTTTCGCTTCGCCACCGCGGTCCCCTCCTGGTCCTGAGTCGACCTCTGACGAATGAATGGTCAATCAATGACTGTACTACACTGCGGTGATGGCGATGGGCAAGCGCAAACGCGATCGACAACCGACGATGTGGGTCACGACGACGGACTTGCCGACGGCCGCAAGCCATCCGTTTTATCGGCGGCTGAATAAACTGCTGCTAGGTAGCAGCGGCCTCGGCCAGGTCTTCGGTCATTAATTCCTGGCGAGCGATGGGAAGAGACAGCACAAAAGCCGCCCCGCCCTCGGGCAGGTTCTCACAGTTAATCTGTCCTTGATGATCTTGAACGATTCCATATACGACGCTTAGACCGAGGCCGGCACCTTTGCCGATCGGCTTAGTGGTGTAAAAGGGATCAAAAACGCGTTTTGGTTCCCGCATCCCGGGGCCGGAATCAGAAAAGTTGATGAGGATCTCTGTGCCCGCCTGCCAGGCCTTTACCGAGAATGTCCCCCCGCCTGATTCTTCCAGGGCGTCCATGGCGTTGCCCATAATTTCCAGGCAGCACTGAAACAGCTGATTGGCGGCGCCCAGGATGGGTGGAAGTCCCGGCGCGATTTGCGTAGTCACATGAATTTTCTTGCTTTCCATCCGCAGAGTTTCCATCTGCAATGCGCGCCCCAGCAAGGAGCCGATATCTACCAGTGTCTTTTCGCCCGGCGACTGCTGTGCGAAGCTGAGCAGGCCGGCGACCAGTTCCTGAGTGCGCTGCGCCTGTTGTCCGATCCTGGCGAGCATTTTCTGCTGACTGGAATCGAGGCTGTCTTTGGCTGCGAGTAATTCCGAATATCTCAGGATGGCGCCTAGTGGCTGACTAATTTCATGTGCGGCACCGGCAACCATCTGTCCCAGCGATGCCAGTTTCTCCTTCTGCACTATTTGTGTTTGCAAGCGCTCAAGATTTTCCAAACTACGTCGTGAGCTCGCCAGCAGTTTCACGAGTTCGCGGTCGAGCAGATATTGGTGGATGAAAACAAAAACGCCCAGCGCCAGAATGGCGGCCAGACTCACCATCAGCCGCAGACTACGCAAGCGATATGAATCATTGCTGCCGAACCACGCCCAGAAGCCCATAACGGGCAAGGAAAGGATTGCCAGCATGGCGAGGCGTGTCGCAACCGAGGACCATCGCTCGCCCTTGCCTGGACAAGCCTCCCAGGATGGTTTCAAGCTGCGCGCCAGCGCACCGGCATACAGCAACCACAAGATTGAGGCAACGAACGGAATATCGTAAGCGCTTCCCGAATAGTATCGCCCGTGACTGATAGCAGAGTTGATCTGCTCGGAACTCATCGTGTAAAGCGCAAAGGAAACGAACAGGTTCCAATAGATTTTTCGCCATGTGCCGCGGGCGGAGAGCGCCAGGACAGCCAGAATCGTGATGAGCGCCAGGTTTTCCAGGAAATATAAAAGGTCATAGTTGCGCGTGTAGATTGCAATATTGCGCGTGACGTACTGGTCTGGAAAGATCACAAAGGCATAGACGAAAACCCACCACACCAGCAGCATCAGAAAATTGAGGGTGATGAAATATGGCCTGCGTTCCTCGGGCAGACGATGGGGGCGCAAAGCGACAGCGGCCATCAGCGGAACGATATGCAGGAAGAGAATTACGTCCCCGATAAACGGGTCAGGGAGGGGACGGCGCAACACTACTTCATAGAGCGTCCATAGTCCCAGGTTTGCCGTGGACATGAAACTTCCGGCGGCGATGAGCGCCCAGAACAGGCGGATTTGGCCTCGGCTGGAGACGGCGTTTCCCAACATCAGAAGGGAAGCACTGAAGAACAGAAGAAACTGGACGGTGTCGCTGAAATACGTTAAAGACGAACCAGGGGACAGGCTAGGAGACACCACCGCATAGACGAGAACCACGCCTATGACAACCATCAGGCGCCAGTTTCGAGAAATATTCATGCCGCTCCGGCATTGTAGTGGGCGTGATTGCGGCCTGATAGCTCTCGAAAGAAAGGTCAACATTACTTTGGTACCAGGTCGTTTCTAGCCACGCAGCATCGCGCTATTCTCTACAGTAAAACCACATTTCACAGCCGCAGCGGCACTGCGGGTATCTCTGACAGCGTCGCTATGGTGCTCTGCTAGAATCGACGCATGGCGTTCCCTGTTCATCGTTTGCGCAGACTGCGTGCTAGCGAACAACTGCGCTCTATGGTGCGGGAGACGCGGCTTACGCCGGAATCGTTCGTGTACCCAATGTTTGTCTGTCCGGGCGAGGGTGTGCGCAAAGAAGTGCGCTCCATGCCGGGAGTGTTCAACTTCTCCGTCGACCAGGCACTGAAAGAGGCTCGCGACACGTTTGCTTTGGGCATTCCGGCGATCATCCTCTTCGGCTTGCCGGAGAAGAAAGATGATGTGGCCACCGGCGCCTGGGCAGAAGATGGAATCGTCCAGGAGGCCACGCGCGCGATTAAGCGGGAAGTTCCTGGGCTGGTCATTATTGGTGACGTATGCCTCTGCGAATATATGTCTCATGGCCACTGCGGTGTGGTGAAAGCCACGCATCCACCGCAATCGCTCGGAGCGGCGGCGCGAGATGCCGCGGCCACCGTGGTTGCGGTCAAGCGTGGGGAAATGGCGAAAGCCATAGATGCGGCTGCTGCGAAGCTGGCCCGGGCGGCGCAACCGGAATACGAAATTCTTAACGACGCCACACTGGAAATACTCGCCAAAACCGCAGTGTCACTTGCACGCGCCGGAGTGAATGTCATTGCGCCGTCCGACATGATGGATGGCCGAGTCGCCGCCATCCGCAAGGCGCTGGATGAAGCCGGCTTCATCAACACCCCCATTCTTTCTTACGCGGCTAAATTCGCCTCCGGCTTCTACGGTCCATTTCGCGAGGCCGCCGACTCAGCACCGCAGTTCGGCGATCGACGCTCATACCAGATGGATGGCGCAAACCTTCGTGAGGCCATGCGAGAAATTGCGCTCGACATCGAAGAAGGCGCCGACATAATCATGGTCAAGCCCGCGGTGCCTTATCTCGATGTGATCGCGGCTGCGCGTGAGCGCTTTGATGTGCCCCTGGCGGCTTTTCAGGTTTCGGGCGAATACGCCATGATTGAGGCTGCTGCGCGGAACAATTGGATCGAGCGCGATCGAGTAATGATGGAGTCGCTCACGTCCATTCGGCGCGCCGGCGCCGGGATCATTTTGACGTACTACGCCAAAGAAGCAGCCAGAATGCTCGCCTGAGCCCGCTCCTCCAGGTCACGGGTGTTACCCCGGTCTCTTGAAGCGCTGTTCCAACCCTCTTAAACTTGAGAAATGCACGTTCATGGCAGCCACAGTCCGGGTGAGAAGACCTCACGCGTACTGCGGATTTCCCTAGTCGTAACGCTCGCCTATATCGTGCTTCTGGTCGTCGCTGGCATCCGGGCGCACTCCCTGGCATTGCTCTCCGAGGCGGGACACAACCTTTCCGATTTTTTCGCGCTGATGCTGTCGTTGTTTGCGGTATATCTGGAGTCCCGCCCTCCCAGTTCTACCAAGACGTACGGATATCATCGCGCCGGGGTTCTGGCAGCGCTGGTCAACGCCGTCTCGCTGGTGGCGGTTTCCTTTCTGATCTTTTACGAAGCGTTTCGCCGGATGCGCAACCCCGGTGAAGTTCATGCCAAAGTAATGATCATCGTAGCTGCCGCGGGTGTGCTCATGAACGGCGTGATCGCTCTGTTCCTGTACCGCGCGGGCCGGGACGTGAACATCCGCAGCGCCTTTTTGCACGAGATCGGAGACACCGTCTCCACCGCCGCCGTCATCGCAGGCGGATGGGCAATTCTCGCCACCGGCCAATTCTGGATCGACTCGGCTCTGTCACTTGCCATCGGAGTGCTGATCCTGTGGTCCGGATTCGGTATTGTGCGTGAGACCCTGAACATCCTTCTCGAAGGTACTCCGCGCGGTGTGAGACTCGAACGTGTAGAGACCGCGATTCGAGCCATCGATGGCGTCAACGACGTTCACGACCTGCACGTCTGGAGCATTGGCTCTGAAACGCGGGCTCTCTCCTGCCACATCTCAATTGCTGATATACCGCCCTCGGCCAGCGAGCGCATTCTGCGGGAGGTGAAAGAGTGCCTCCATCACGACTTCCGGATTGATCACACGACGATCCAGTTTGAGCACGTGATTTGCGAGGTAGCGCATGGCTGCGTTATTCCGGTAGCGGAAGAACAAGGACACAGCCACTAGAGTTCGTGATTTAAGGATTATTCGTGGTCCGTGACGCTGCGGAAATATCGGTGTTGACCCGACCAGTAAATAGCGAATAGATTTAACAATACAAAGCCAGCCAGATTTAGAAACGTCAAGGACACCACTCCATAGACGCTGATCGGTTAGCGGACCAGCGCAGAGTCGACTGCGCTACACCGCAATTCATGAATACTGGGGGATGCTGCATTGTGAGTGATCTTTTTCCGAACGCAAGACCAGAGCCGCTTAATACCGGTATTCTCCCGTCACAGATAATCCAATCGCTGATCGATAGCAGCAGGATCGTTTCTCCCCTGCCTATTGACAAAGACCAGATTCAGCCCGCGAGTATGGACCTTCGCCTGGGCCGAGAGGCTTTTCAGGTTAGCGCGAGCTTCCTTCCCGGAAATTCCACGATCGAGAAAAAGATCAATGAATTGCTGATTCGGAAGATCTCCCTCGACGACTCGGCGGTGTTTGAGCCCCGGTCTGTCTTCATTGTGCCCCTGATCGAAGCCTTGCGATTGCCCAGTGATGTTTGGGGAAAGGCAAACCCTAAAAGCACGACTGGACGCCTGGATATTTTTACCCGCTTGATCACGCAGCCAGGACAGGAATTCGAGTACGTAGCGAGAAACTACTCCGGGCCTCTCTATCTTGAAGTAGTTCCCCGAACTTTTCCGATTCGCGTGCGGACCGGCATGAAGCTCAATCAGTTAAGGTTCGTACGCGGCAATCCGCCTGCAACCGATGGCCGGCTGGCCAAACTGGCGGAGAAGGAAAAGCTTACTTACGATGATGAAGAAAGCCCGATCGCTCCCCAGATAAGGCGTGGCCTGAGCGTTTCCGTGGATCTTCAGGGCGATGGCGCAAATATCGTGGCGTACAAGGCCAAGAACACCAGGCATCCCATCGACCTCGACAAAATCGGCCACTACGATATTTCTGATTTTTGGGAAGTCATTTACTGCTCTCCATCGCGAGACATCACCCTCCAGCCGGGGGATTTTTACATCCTAGCTTCTAAAGAAAGGATCAGCGTGCCTCCCACCCATGCCGCGGAGATGGTTCCCTTTGACCCCTCCATGGGCGAGTTCCGCATCCACTACGCTGGCTTTTTTGATCCCGGATTTGGTTACGGTACCGAAGGTGAGATTCCGGGCACTAAAGCGGTCTTGGAAGTCCGGGCCCACGAACTGCCCATCCTTTTGGAGGACAATCAGCTGGTCGGCAAGCTGATCTATCACAAGATGGCGCAATCTCCAGACAGGGTCTATGGGTCTTCAATCGGCTCTTCTTATCAAAAGCAGGGCTTGGCGCTGAGTAAACAATTCAAACGGCCCGCCCTCACTGGACAGGAATCGCCCGCAGGCCAAGCGCCCAAGTTGTCCCCTCAACTGGTTGTATAGGACGCGCTGGATCTGTGAGAGACGTGGCAACCTGCTCCTTGATGCCCAGGTATCATGTCCGTTATCTCCGAGCCACCGCAGGCGGCTGTCCCGTGTTATAATTCAGTCTGTGCTTATTGGCACTAACTGCCTTGTATTACAGTGATTTACAGGCAAGGCGGAGGCAGTTCCGCTGCCTTTCCCGAGCTAGTAGCTAGAGCTAGGAGCCAACACCTTCTTTCTTTATGCCTGACGACGAGAATCCCCAGCTTCCCCTGACTCCTCCTCCCGGCGATGGTGGTCCGGGTGCGCTCAATATTCAGCCGGTCAACATTGAAGAGGAGATGCGGCGGTCGTATCTCGACTACTCGATGTCGGTGATCATCGGCCGCGCGCTGCCCGACGTTCGCGACGGCCTCAAGCCGGTGCATCGCCGTATTCTTTACGCCATGCATGACATGGGCCTCATGCACAATCGCCGGTTCGTAAAGTGCGCCGGCGTGGTCGGTGAGCTGCTGAAAAAATATCATCCTCACGGCGATAGCGCCGTGTACGACGCCCTCGTCCGCCTGGCGCAGCCCTGGAGCATGCGTTATCCGCTGGTCGATGGGCAGGGCAATTTCGGCTCGGTCGATGGCGATCCGCCCGCGGCTTACCGGTATACCGAATGCCGCATGACGCGCATCGCCGAAGAGATGCTGCTCGACATCGACAAAGATGCCGTAGATGTCGTCCCCAACTTCGACGGCGAAACTGTTGAGCCAGTGGTTTTGCCCACTCGCACTCCGAATCTTTTGATCAACGGCTCAAACGGCATCGCCGTGGGCATGGCGACTAACATCCCGCCGCATAATTTGACCGAAATCGTGGATGCCACGATTGCGTTGGTCAACAACCCCACCGCCCAGCTCGCCGAGATTTTGAAATTCGTACAGGGGCCCGATTTCCCCACAGCCGGCATCATTCACGGCAAGAGTGGAATTTTTGAAGCCTACAGAACCGGACGCGGCCGCTTCGTGATGCGCGCCAAAGCGGCGATTGAAAATCTCACCAAAGATCGCCAGGCCATCGTAGTTACTGAAATTCCTTACCAGGTGAACAAGGCCAAGCTCGTCGAACGCATGGCGCAGCTGGTGAACGACAAAGTCATTGAAGATATCTCTGATATCCGCGACGAATCCGACCGCGACGGCATGCGTATCGTCGTCGAACTGAAGCGTGGCGGCGAGTCGCAGCTCGTGTTGAACCAGCTCTTCAAGCACACCGCGATGCAGGAGAGCTTCAGCATGATTCTGCTCGCGGTGGTGAACGGCCAACCCCGCGAACTGGGCCTGATCCCGACGATCAAGTGCTTCATCGATCACCGCGTTGACGTGGTCCGCCGCCGCACTGCATATCTTTTGCAGAAGGCGAAAGACCGCGAGCACATCCTTGAAGGTTACCTGGTCGCACTGGATCATCTCGATAATGTGATCACGATCATTCGAGCCAGCGCCAACCGCGGCGACGCCCGCGAGAATCTGGTCGCTTACTTCGGCGGGAAGAAAATCGACATCAACACCACAGGTCGAGCTCCCAAGCCCAATGCTGAAAGCCCGTTCACTGCAATCCAGGCCGATGCCATCCTCGAATTACAACTACACCGCCTGACCAAGCTTTCGATCGACGAGATCAGCAAAGAACTGGCATCTACCCGCGACAACATTGCCGAGTACGAATCGATTCTCGGTTCAGAAAAGAAGCTGCGGGGCGTGATCATCAAAGAACTCGAGGAAGTCAAGAAACAGTACGGTGACGAGCGCCGCACCAAGATCGAAGACGAAGCCGCCGAAATCATGCTCGAAGACCTGATCGCCGACGAGCAGGTCGCGGTCACAGTCAGTCACGGCGGCTATCTCAAGCGCACGCCGATTTCCACTTACCGCATGCAGCGCCGCGGAGGCACCGGCCGCACCGGCATGAAGACGCGCGACGAGGATTTCGTCGAGCATCTGTTCATCGCATCCACGCACGCTTACATTCTCATCTTCACCAATACCGGGCGCGTGTACTGGCTAAAGGTCTACGAGATCCCCGACGTCAGCGCCGCCGGCAAAGGCAAGCACGTGGGCAACCTGGTTGGACTGCAACCGGGAGAAACTGTCCGCACCATGCTCGCGGTGCGCAATCTGGAACAAGAACAGAAGTACATCCTCTTCACCACGCGTAACGGCCTGGTGAAAAAGACGGAGCTCAAGGATTTCTCTCACGTCCGCGCGAATGGCATTTACGCCATCAGCATCGAGCAGGGAGACGAACTGGTGGCTGCCACCGTCACCGATGGCCAGCAAATTATTTTCCTGGCCACGCACGAAGGCCAGGCCATCCGCTTCGACGAAGAAGGCGTCCGCCCCATGGGCCGCCAGGCATACGGGGTCTGGGGCATCCGCATGGAGAAGGGCGACTACGTCGTCGGGATGGCGACCACGCCGAAGGACATCAAGAAAGCCGAAGCTGAGGCCGCGAAAGCCGCTGCCGAAGCCGGCGTGCCCGAAGCTACTGCCACCGACGAAACACTGCCGCTGAAAGGGTCTTTAATTTTGTCCGTGACCGAAAACGGTTACGGCAAACGTACCGCCGCCGACGAATACCGGTTGCAAGGACGCGGCGGCTCCGGCGTGATCAACGTGAAGACCACCGAGCGCAACGGCAAAGTGGTAGGCATCGCGCAAGTGACGGAAAAATCCGAAGTCATGCTGATCAGCCAGTACGGCAAGATCATCCGCATGGACTCAACCACCATCCGCGAATCCGGACGGGCGGCGCAAGGTGTGCGGTTGCTGCACCTCGAACCTGGAGACCGTGTGGCAGCAGCGGTGGTTATTCCGTCGGAAGGGGAAGGCGGGAATGGAAACCTGATTCAGTAGAGTCTCGGGGCATGAAAGCTCAAACTTGTGAAAGGTATGGACGAATCTATAGAACACCTGCACCGCAGTGAAAATCGTCGCTGCCTGGCGCGAGCGACCGTCCAGTACTTCGACGCACTCACGGCAGAGGCACTCTTCGAAGAGCGATGGATAGCCGAGTCGCTACGCGAGGCAGCGGCTGGAATAGATTTCGAGCGTAACCTCATGGCGGAGCAGTCGCCGTCGTAGGCTGGACTTTCCTGTCATAAATCCACAACAGCGCAGCAGTCGCCACTCCCACCGCCGTCACCGCCCACCAGATGCGCTCCGGCTGGTGTGTGACCTCTCCGAAGTGATGGATGAGCGATCCGCCAAACCAGCCGCCAATCAGCGAGCCGATCCCGATGGGCAAAAAGGCGAATCCCATGTACGTGCCCTGCTGGCCCGGAGGCGCGAGCCGCGAAATGTACTCGTAGTATCGCGGTGATTGCGTGATTTCACCCAAAGAAACGGTAAACAGGGTAAGCACTGCCATCGGTACCGTGGGGTGCACAATCAAAATGATCCATGCCAGAGCCGTGATTAGAGTCCCTAGCGCGATGGCGCGGAGTGCGGGAATACGCTGGGTGAGAAAGCTGACGACCATCTGCAGCGAAATAACGGTCAGAGGCCCGGTTACCAGGAGCAGTTCGGTGTCGGTATGCGGGTTGATGTAGTCGTGGATATAAAGCGGCAGGATGATGAATTCCTGCCAGTAAACGATCCAGTATCCGGAAAAGATCAGAAGGAAGAGCATGAAGCGCGGGTTGGAAATGACGACTCCGAAATTTCTGGCTGCCTGCGCGAGGCTGACTGTCTGGATTTCATCTGAGCGGCGCGGCTCTTTAAACAGCAGGAGCACGGTGAAAAACATCAGGAAGACACTTAACGCGGCCACCCGGAAGACATTTTCGACGCTCATGTGCTGGTGGACCCAGGAGGCGACATATGGTCCTGCGGCACCGCCGATATTCACCAGCGTGTAATAAATCGAATAGCCAATCGAACGGACGTTTTCTTTCGAGGCGCGCGCCGTTGTACCAACCACGCAGGGTTTCACCAGCGCGACCCCCAGAGCCGGAAGCATCAGCACAAACGTGACCAGCACAACCAGCGGCACGGCATTGCGCACCGGCTCCAGCCATGGCGCGCCAAGCGAGCCTAGAAGGAAATACGAGCAGCTCAGGATCAGATAGGCCAGAGACAGTGACCGCCGGAAGCCTAGCCTGTCGGCGAGTGCGCCGCCGAATGCGGCCAGGAACCAGACCAGGCCTCCGAAGAGGCCGGTGAGCCTGCTCGCCTGCTCGACTCGGAAATTCAATGTCTCGTGCAGGTACCGCGCAAGCGAGGCGAACGCAGCGTAGTAGGAAAGCCGCTCAAAGAGCTCGGTCACATTCGCAACCCAGAACGGGCGCTCGAAGCCGGTGCGAATCTCCTGCAGACGTCGGGAAAAGGTCAAACGCGCTCCTGGTGGGGTGCGGACAGCGTTGGCATTGTGACTACTAATCGCTGGCGCAATTCCTGAGCTGAGATTCCATTCACGCGAATCACTTTGTGCTGGCTGTTCTGGCCGGACGCTATGGTAACCGACGATCGCGGCACCTTCAAAAGATCTGCAAACAACTCAATGCAGGCTTCGTTCGCTTTTCCGTCGACCGGAGGAGCTGTTATGGAGACCTTGATCGCGTCCCCGAGTTCTCCGGTGACGGCATTTTCCCGGGCACGAGGACGAACTTTAACTGCGAAGGTCAAGCCGCCAGCGGTATCGTGAATGGCGAACATAAGGCATTTACCACAGAGTACACAGAGGATCACAGAGGATTACTAAACACTTGAGAATCCCTCTGTGGTTACTTTCTTGGCCTTCCACCGAAAACCGCCGTCCCCACCCGCACGCAAGTTGATCCTTCTTCAATCGCTACTTCGAAATCGTGGGACATGCCCATTGATAATGTTTCCAGATGGACAGCAGACAACTTCCGCGTGGCAATCTGATCACGCAATTCGCGCAGGTGACGGAAATAAGATCGAGCGCCCTCGGGATCTTCTGTAAATGGTGGAATCGTCATCAAGCCGCGGAATTCCAGATTGCTCAGGCGAGGAGCGGCGTTGAGCATTTGCTCGAGCTCCGGCGAATCGAATTCAACGCCGCTCTTGGCGCTCTCACCACCCACATTGACTTCGATCAGCACCGGCAGTTTCTTGCCGAGCTGTTGAGCTGCAGCATGGAGTTTTTCAGCCAGCCGCACCGAATCGACAGAATCAACTCCCGTGAAAAGCTGAGCCGCTTTTAGGACTTTGTTACTCTGCAGATGCCCAATCATGTGCCATTCGGCGTGGCCCAGATCACGTACTGCATCACTCTTTCCAGCAAACTCCTGCACGCGGTTCTCGCCGAACAAGCGAATGCCTTCGTCATATGCCTCACGGATCCGATCCGGCGGAAAAGTTTTGCTTACTGCCATCAGCGACACATCTTCTGGGCGACGGCCGGCCCGCCCCGCTGCGGCAGCGATTCGCTCATGGACTCTGGCAATGTTTTCGGAGATGGGCAACGGCTTCGTGTGTCTGGCCTGACTTGGAGTGATCACATCATCGCGGTCGGCGGCGCCGGCTCCTTGGGGTCGCCAGCAGCAGTAAGCGGCAACCAGATCATCAGCACGGCGAGGCCTACCATCACAATCATTCCGCCGATCACATAGGACGGTTCCTTGAGGATCTGTGGCCTTGCCCACGCCGGAGCAAACTGCAGGCCTGCCCAAACTAGCCCGAGTATGGCTTCTCCGGCAATCAATCCAGACGCGGTAAGAATCCCGGCATTCTCCACTCGTGTCTTCTGCGCGGCATTCAATCCGCGCCGCTTCGCCAGCCAGTCGCCAGCGGAGCGAAATACTCCGCCGACAAAAATTGCGAACGTCGTCTCGAAAGGCAAATACATTCCTACGGCGACGAGCATGGGACTTTTGACCTGCATCATGATCAATGCGATGCCAAAGAAAATTCCGACAACCACCAGCGGCCACGGCATGTCATGCCCAACAATTCCTTGCGCCAGCGTAGCCATCAATCCAGCCTGAGGCGCGGAAAGCTGGCGGTCACCAAACCCAATTCCGCCAG
>QIAA01000138.1:8611-9032 GCA_003224905.1 Acidobacteriota bacterium | reverse complement strand
TGAAAATTACCGGATCGTAGTTCCGAGTTATTGCGAGTGGTGCCAATGCAGACTTCCTCAAGATTCTTCATCTGCACGTTGCTGTTGCTGACCGCTGGCACTCTTTTGTGGGGCCAGTTGCCTCAATTCCAGGCGCACGCCTCGACCTGCCACTCGCATCCAGCCCCCGCTTCAGATCCCTTGCCGCGAGGGCATCAATGCTGCCAGGCTGGGCATGACTCCGCCGTGCCCCAGACCGAGCTTGGAAATACAGCCTTACCGCTACTCGGTATGTTTGAACAACTGCCGAATGTCATAGTCTTCAATTCCAGCACTCCACTCCAGCACACCGCATTCACTCCCCTGCGCTACGGCCCTCTTCGTATCTGATTCCCTCCCATATCTACTCACACATGTACGTCAGTCTCTGGACGATCGACCA
>QIAA01000138.1:0-8578 GCA_003224905.1 Acidobacteriota bacterium | reverse complement strand
TGATTCTGATCACTCATGGATTGCTGGCCTTTGGCCAGGAACACGATCAAGGCCACCTGCATCCCTCAGAACAGCCGGCGCAAATGCCGGGAATGCCTGCGGAGCACTCATCTAAATCATTAGTCGATCTGCTCGAGCATCACGCAGCATCCGGCACCGATGCCGCGCCAGCCTCGACACCCGAGCACATGATGATGATTATGAAGAAGCGGTGGACATTCATGTTCCACGGTGAGGCCTTTCTCAATGAACTTCAGCAGGCCGGTCCGCGTGGTTTTGACAAGGTCTTCTCGACCAACTGGTTCATGCTCATGGCACAGCGCCGCTTGGGACGAGGCAACCTCACTGCCAAAACGATGCTTAGTTTCGAGCCCGCAACCGTCTCGAGGCAACGCTACCCCGAGCTCTTTCAGGAGGGTGAAACCGCATTCGGCCGTCCGATTGTCGATGGCCAGCATCCCCACGATTTCGTGATGGAACTGGCGGCTCTATACGACTACCGGCTTGGCGAGAAAACCGTGCTTTCGCTCTACGCCGCGCCCGTCGGCGACCCGGCAATGGGACCGTTAGCCTATCCGCATCGAGCGTCTGCCGCTGAAAACCCCATGGCGCCACTTGGACATCATTTGGAAGACTCCACGCACATCGCCAATGATGTAGTTACGATAGGCATCACTCACAACAACCTTAGGCTCGAAGCCTCTGGATTTCACGGTCGCGAACCCGATGAACAGCGTTGGGATATCGACTCAGGCAAGATCAATTCCTGGTCCACTCGCCTAACGTTTAACCCGGGACGGAATTGGAGCTTCCAGTATTCACTCGCATATTTGCGCAGCCCGGAAGCCTTGCAACCCCTGGAAGATGTCAGGCGCATGACAGCTTCGCTCAGCTACAACCGGCTGCTGCGCGCGGGAAACTGGTCGTCCATGCTGCTTTGGGGCCGAAATAAAAGTGTTGCGGATGGGAACGTAGGGAACGGTTATCTGCTGGAATCGACCCTGCACTTTGCCGACCGGAATAACGTCTGGACCCGTATCGAGAACGTGGATCGCACCAACGCGTTGCTGTTAGGCGAGAATCCAGAACCAGCAAACTTCACGGAACATTACTTCGCACGCGTGCAGGCATACACAGTCGGCTATGACCGCGAGATCGGCCGTTTGCCGCATCTCTCAACAGCCATTGGCACCCAGATCACCTGGTACGGCGTGCCCGATGGACTGAAGCCGACCTACGGCTCGCATCCCTTTGGCGGAATTGTTTTTCTCCGCCTTCGCTTTCAGTGAGCCTGGATTCGCGACGAGAGCTAAAGAGTGCCGATTCACCACGCCACCTCTGCGAACTTTGCGCTCTTAGCGGTTCAAAGTCTTGCACGGGCTGCACTATTCCACCGCTGTTGCCGGCTCCGGCACTAACCCGTAAAAATCGCGGTTCATGGCAAGCTCCATGATGCACAATCAAATTGATGGATACGTCACTCAAAGTGCTTCAAATCATCCGTGCGGCGATGCTGGCCGCCATTGTGCTCTACGCAGTTATTGCCCACCTACTGCTGCCCGCCCGTCCAGCACCTGAGCCAATGTCGCTCTACATCGTCGCGCTCCTCTCAGTGATAGACGTAATGGGGATTATCTTGGTGCGCCAGTTGTTCGTGTCCCGTTCTCTGTCCGTTCTGGCTACTCAACCAACTGACACCAGGGACCTGTCTCAGTGGCGAGCCGGGTATCTGCTGACGTACTGTTTGAGCGAAGCTATCGCCGTGTTTGGCTTAGTGCTGAATGCTCTTGGATACACGATTCGGCAGGCAACGCCTTTCTACGTTGCCGGGTTCGCGCTCATCCTGTTTTTCCGCCCCCGCCCTCCCGTGAATGAGATAGGCTAAGAGCTGGAGGAACTGTGTCGATCAACACTCCCGAAGAACTGGAAAAAATGCGTGCTGCAGGCGCTGTTGTCCGGCGCATGTTGGATGCCATGAAGCAAGCTGTGCGGCCAAGTGTTACCACAAGAGCGTTGGATGAAGTCGGTGCCGCGGTGATGCGGGATCTCGGTGCGCAGTCCGGACCCCAGCTCGTCTACAAGTTTCCCGGCGTGAGTTGCATAAGCGTAAACGAAGAAGCAGTCCACGGCATTCCCGGTGACAAGGAACTTCAGTCAGGCGATCTCGTTAAGCTGGATGTAACCATAGAAAAAGATGGCTTCATGGCCGACGCCGCGGAAACCGTTGCCGTCGGCGACGTCTCGGAAGAGAAGCAACGCCTGCTTGTCTGCGCCGAGCGCGCCTTTGCCAAGTCGATGCTGGTAGCGCGCGCCGGCTTTCGCGTTTCAGAAATCGGACGGGTTGTGGAGCGGGAAGTGCGGCGCAACGGCTTTTCCGTGATTCGCGACCTCGGGGGGCACGGCATCGGGCGGACGATTCACGAGCCGCCGCGAGTCCCCAACTATGCCGATCCGTCCGCGAGCCAACTGCTGACAGAAGGCCTGGTAATCACCGTGGAGCCTATCATTGCCGCCGGGTCGGGGCGCGCAACCGTTGCCAAAGATGGCTGGACCGTTTGCACTGCAGACCGCAGGCCTTCCGCCCATTACGAGCACACATTGATGATCACAAAAGGCGAGCCTATCTTGCTGACCGCGGCTTAGTGCGGTCAGTGCTATTCTTCACCCATGCTGGCTAGTTACGCGATGCGGGTGGAAGATTCGCGCGGACGGCGCCATCCTGAATCGCCCCATCCCTATCGAAATGATTTTCAACGTGACCGCGATCGCGTAATCCACTCGCGCGCCTTTCGTCGACTGGAAGCCAAGACTCAGGTCTTCACGCGCCGCTACTCCGACCATTTTCGCAACCGCCTGACGCACACCATCGAGGTCGCGCAGATTGCGCGTACCATCGCTGAGCAGCTTGGGCTGAACACGGATTTTGTCGAGGCGCTCGCCCTGGTGCATGACATCGGGCATCCGCCGTTTGGCCATGCGGGAGAGAAGGCGCTGGATACTGCAATGCGGCGGCACGGGCATTTTTTTGATCATAATCTGCACGCTCTGCGCATCGTTGAGGACTTTGAGATGCGATATGCGGCGTTCCGCGGACTGAACCTGACCTTTGAATTGCGAGAAGGCATCATCAAACATTCCCGCGATTACTCGTGCGCCGAGTTCCCGCAGCTCGCCGAATATCTGCTGGATCAGCGTCCGCCGTTGGAGGCCCAGCTCATTGATCTGGCAGACGAAATCGCATACATCATCGCCGATCTGGATGATGGCTACGAAGCGCGGCTGCTATCGCTGGAGCAGAGTCGCGCGGGAGTCCCTAATTTCGAGCACGCCTACGTTGATGTAGAACGCACTTTTCCAAACGTGGCGGAAAAGTTGAAATTCAACGAAGCTCTTAAGCAACTGCTGGATAGATTTGTCGGTGATTTGATCGCCAACACTCAAGCGCAATTGCGCGTTGCTGGGGTACGCCGCATGCACGATGTGCGCTCCTGTGCGCGCAGGCTAGTCACTTTCAGCCCGGTAATCGAAAAACAAAAGCGGGAGATGAAGGAATTTCTCTATGCGAACCTATACTTCAGCCCGAGTCTGGAACCAGAGAAGACCGACGCAGAGCATGTGATAAATAAACTATTTGAATTTTGGATGAAAGAGCCTGAAAGCTTGCCTTCCAGTTATCAGGAAAAGGCCACGTACGAGCCGCTACCTCGAGTCGTCTGCGACTATATTGCCGGCATGACGGACAATTTTATATTCCAGCAACATGACAACTTCTGCGGCGCACAGTCCAATCACCATGTGACAATGAACCGCCACACTTGAACTTCATTCAACAATCGACGATCAATCAGCCATTATTTTCCCCACGTAATCCTGTACACGACTCCCGCAGAATCATCGCTCAAGTACATCGCGCCTTCCGGTCCAACCGCCAAGCCCACTGGCCGCCCCATCCATACGCCTTTGCGGGTTTCGTCAGGACGTAGCCAGCCTGTGACGAAGTCTTCCGGAGGCCCGGCGGGCTGGCCTTTGTCATCAAGCTTTACCCGAATGACTTTGTATCCGGTCGGCACGCTGCGGTTCCAGGAGCCGTGAAACGTCACAAACATACTGTTCTGATACTCAGGCGGGAACATCTTGGCTGTATAAAATACCAGGTTCAGAGGCGCCGAATGCGCTTGCATTTCGACTCTCGGCCCTGTGGTTTTCGAGCAATCGTAGTCCTTGCTTTGTGAGCGGTCCGCGACTTTGTTCGCGTAGCAATATGGCCAACCGAAATTCCCCCCGCTGGTGCCCAGATCGTTCACTTCCTCAGGAGGCATGTTGTCGCCTAGCCAGTCACGACCGTTGTCGGTCGCCCAGATAGTGTTTGTTTTGGGATTGATAGCGAGCCCCACCGAGTTGCGCAGCCCGGAGGCGAAAACCTGTGCGCCGCTGCCATCTTCATTGAACTCGGATACTGCCGCCCGGCGCTTATCATCTTCTTTGCAGACATTGCAACTGGAGCCAATAGCGACATACATCTTGTCATTCCAGAAAACAATCGTGCGTGTTGAGTGTCCGCCTCCACTGCCCGGGATATCAGCGATTTTCTTGCCATTGCTGGCACGCAATTGTGCTTCGTCCCAGTCATAACGCTGGATCGCGTTGATCTCGGCGATGTACAGCTTGCCATTGTGAAAGGCAATGCCATGAGGGGCGTTCAAGTCCTGCAGCACTGTCACACTTCGTTCTGCCTTCCCGGAGTGCTTTGCATCGGGAAACGCGACTACCTTGCCATCGCTCATTTCGGTTACCAGCAGCACACCGCCGGGGCTGAAGGCCAATAGTCGCGCGCCCGGAGCTTCGGCAAAAACGCTGACGTGAAAGCCGTCCGGCACCTTCAGCCGCGACAGATCGAGTTGTTCAGCATGGCTACAACCGAAGAACAGCAGCAGAAGGAGAGAAGATATCCAGGCTCGCATAGGTATTTTCGAGTTCCCGCTAATGGTTTTCAATTGCAGCCTTGTTCTGATGCTGAAGACTAGCGCCTTGATGCCGGAAATTATTGTGTTCCAACTGCTGTCGCCACCACGTCGAAAAGTACGCGAAATCCTCGCCGCACCTCTTCCACGCGGATCCGTTCATCATTGCCGTGCTCGGTGTTTCCTTCCTCTTCTGTCGCCGTGTAAGGGGAAAAGCCATAGGCATTGATGCCGAGGGGTCGATAGCGCTGGTTCTCCGTGTAGCCGCTGGTCAGCCTGGGGACGACGGGTGTACCGGGAAAATAGCGCGCCGAAACCGTTCGAAAGACTTCGTAAAGTTTGGTATTCGTCGGAGAGTAATTGGCTATTCGAAACTCGGGATTTACGGGCTCAACTGTAACATTGGGATCGTTGACCACCTGACGGATCGACGCCAGGAAAGACTTCGTATCTTCGCCCGGCAACATGCGGACATCAAGATTTGCCCAGGCCTCGGGTGGAATTACATTGGTTTGTTGCGATCCGCCAAGCATCGTGAGCGAAATCGTATCCCGCAGCAGGTAATTCAGCGACTCGTCGCGCTCGACTTCCTGCTGAAAGTTCTTGTCCTGCAAAGCCTGCTTGATGTTGCGGAACTTCTGCGCCCGTTCCGGCGGCTCATAAGCAGCCATATCCTGCAAAAACTCCTCGACCACGGGCAGCACCTTGAAGGGCGTGCGGTAAGCAAGGATTTTGTTCAAAGCCATTACCAACCGGTTAGGCGCCGAGTCGCGGATTGGACGCGAGCCATGTCCCGGCCTCCCATGCGCCACAACGCGCAGCCAGAAAGTCGTCTTTTCGCCTACGTCAACGCCGATGTATTTGACCTTACTGCCCTTTAGCAGGTTCTCGCCGCCTTCGTTGATCAGAAACTCGGCATTCCCGAGCAGGTCACGCTGGTTGGCGATGAACCAATCTGTACCGGTGCCCGCGGCTTCCTCATCACTTACAGCCAGGAAAATGACATCGCGATCCAGCGGGATCTTTTCCCTCTTCAGCATGACCATCACCACGAGTTGCGCCAGTCCTTCGCTTTTCATGTCCTGGGCGCCACGGCCATAAATCGAGTCGCCTATGATTTCGGCGCTGAATGGCGGCACCTTCCAGTGCGCAGGGTTACTGGTGACAACGTCCATATGGTTCAGGAGAACAATCGGCCGGTTGGGGGCCGAGCTGCTGTGCGGCAGGCGCGCCCAGAGATCAGAGCGCCCCGGTGCGTAGTCGAACACGCGGTTCTCAATTTGTTCTTGATCGAAGATCTTTTTGAAGAACGCAGCAGAACGAACTTCGTTACCGGGCGGATTTGTTGTGTCGATGCGCAGATATTCTCGTTCCCAATCGACAGCAAGAGCGGAATATTGCTTGATGCGCTCAGCAGCAATGCGAGCTGACGGTAACGATGTCCCCTCTTGCGTCTGAGTGAATAGCAGGAGCGGAAAAACCGCAAAGATTAAGATCGTCCCACGAAGCCGGAATTTTCGACCGAACATTCAACCCCCTGGAAACAAGTGACAAACTGCTGCAACTGCGGCTTCAAAGCGCACGCAGTTTTTATATCAGGTTCCGCCAAAATTACTCTGCCGTAAGCACTTTGCGGCCTCTTGCCGTCCGGCTGGAGGTCTATAATATATTGCAAGACAAAGGTTTAGGTTTTTCGACTCTTTGGCATCTGAACTGTTATAGACGAGAGTAGGCGCCAGTCTTAGGCGCCGCTCTTTTGGTTTAGGGTTTACGTCGCGTCAGCGTAAACCTCAAAGTTTGGGACGCAATAAAACTTGAAAGCACGCGAAAGCGTGCTGGTGAGGAGCCCAAAGCTCCCCCACCCGGAGGACGTAGAAATGAAGAATCGCGTATTCGTAGCTCTGCTCCTGGCCGTTGTGCTTGCGCTTCCGGCTCTCGCGCAGCAGAGCGGCTCGACTACACAAGACCAACCCGCTGCCCAGCAGTCCAGCAGCACTGACCAGAATGCAACCACACAAAGCACCGGCACAGGCGCCAGCGGCAAGCCGGCTCTGCAGCCCGACACTCACGAAGGCTTTTGGGGACATCTGAACCCGTTCGCACGTAAGAAATATGTGCAGCGGCAGACCGCTCCCATCCGTGATCGGGTGAACGAGCTTGACGAGCTCACCTCGGCCAACAGCAAAATGATCAAGGACACCGACTCTCGTGCCACCGAAGGTATTCGTCTGGCCTCTGCAAAAGCCAGCGAAGCCGATCAGCACGCGGTCGATGCCGGCAACAAGGCTCAAGCCGCCCAGCAGACCGCAACCCAGGCCAACACCCGCCTGACCACGGTCGAGCAGGTTGTCAGCAACATTGACCAGTACAAGGCTGCCACTCAGACCGAGATCCGCTTCCGTCCTGGGCAGACCGTGCTGAGCAAGAATGCCAAGTCTGCTCTCGATGATATGGCTACTCCCCTGAAGAGTCAGAAGGGCTATATCCTCGAAGTGCAGGGCTTCTCATCCGGCCGCGGAACAGCCGCGATCCAGACCTCGCAGAAGATGGCAGACGCCGTCGTACGCTATCTCGTGCTGAACCATGAGATTCCGGTCTACCGGATCTATGTGGTCGGCATGGGCAATGCTCCGGTGCAGACCGCCAGTGCCGATCAGACTGGCAAGAGCAAGCGCATGAGCGGTGGCCGCGTGGAAGTCAGTCTGCTGAAGAATGATCTGGAGCAGCTGGCCTCGTCATCCACGATGCCGACGCCCAGCCAGGATCAGGCCGCGCAGCCGAAGTAAGAAGCCAATTTAGGACGACGGGACCGCACGCCCGGACGCCCCTTCCCCGAGCCCCTTGCAGAAAGCAAGGGGCTTTCTCTTTGATGGCCCGGCAATTGCGAGAGCCGACCTTACCCGGCAGCCTTTCCGGTGATCAGCTCCACGGCAAGGTTAGCCAGGCTGATGTCTTCCATTGACGACAGTCCACTCACGCCGACAGCACCTACGACCTCGCCGTCCTTCCACACCGGAACGCCCCCTCCCCAACCGACATACTTCGGGTCGCCGTAATAGGCGATATCATGCCCCTTTTCCGGATGCCGGACTTTCTCTCCAATGTCTTTAGTAGGCTTGCGTTCCCGCGCCGCAGTCCACGCCTTATTCGTGGCGACACGAATAGAAGAAACGGGAGCTCCATCCATGCGGGCAAAGGCAATGAGCTCGCCATGCGAGTCAGCTACAGCGATGACTGCGGCTTTTTGCATCTTTACAGCGCTTTCAACGACCAGGTCGATTATGCGTTTGGCGTCGGAGTAGTCGAGAGTATGGAGGGTTCTCATTTGCAGTTTCCTCGTGAAGCGCTAGCTGGATGTTGGCTTGCGTTTTGCTTCTTTTCTGTCCGCTCAGACTGCGCAGTTTACGGGCGATGGCAAGACGTGTCACTCAGGCGAGTAACCAAGCAAAGCAAGCGTTCTTCCTGGGCAGATCCAGGATGCTGTAATCGTACACAGCTGTAATCGTACACAATCGGCATAGGGGGAGTGGTCACCCACTCTCCCCTGCCACACCACCGTACATGCGGGTCCGCATACGGCGGTTCAGTTCGGTTAAGCTAGAGGACGTCCAGCAACC
>QIAA01000300.1 GCA_003224905.1 Acidobacteriota bacterium | reverse complement strand
TAATTGCGGTGATGTGATTAATGGTAACACTGTTTAACGGGTTGGCGGTCCAGGTGTTGAGGGCAAGGACAAGCGGACCGCTGCCGTTATAACTCTTCGCTCTGATATCGTCCAAGGTAATATCATGTATGCTGTAGCGAGCGCCCTCAAGCGCTATGCCACCCGCATCGGAGAGCACGGTAGCAATCTGTATTCCGGCACCGGTGTGACTGATGATGCTATTCCGGATGGTCACATCCGTGACTTGGCAGATTGGGCACACGTTGGTGGTGCCCCAGGTCTGGTTCTTGGGCGACAACACAATCGAGTAACCTGCCTGCGAAAAACCACCCCAGGAGAATTCCAAGATGTTGCCTTCGAACAACACACGCTGCGCATTCTTCAGTTCAAAGTTGTTCTTTGCGATGAACGGCCTGCCATCAGTGCCACCCACGAACCCCGGTGTTCCAGGCATCCACTGCAGCGGTTTGAAGAAATGGTTGCCACGAATCTCGATGTCAGCAGGAGTTCCCGCGGCTGGCCCCCCACCAAAGAGAACGCTCTCCGCAGCTGCTTCTAGAAAGTTGTTCACGATTTTGTAAGGACCGCCTGGATCAATTCCGCCGCCTCCTTGCACCGCCTGCGAATCAACGCAAGAGCCCGTAACAGATGTACAGTGAAAGTCATTAAGGTAGGAGTCCACGACAGAGACGTTGGTCGTATTGTTCAAGCCTACTCCTCGTCCCGTTTCGTCATGCGCTGTGCCGTGCAGCCAAACGCGATCAATGACGATTCTGTCGGCTGTACCGCCCGACTTCACTGATACCAAATCACCGATGAACCCGGTTCCCGCCAAACGCGTGATTCCAAGGCCGAGGAATCGATAGTGGTTCGCCCCCCAGGCAAAGGTGAGGGGACCATTCCCAGCTGTCCCCTTGTACACAATCTGCGCGAGGAGCTTTTGAGTAGTGGAACATTGGAATGCCGGGCGGCCGGGAAGTGATGCCACCCCGGCGTAACAGGGTGTCATGCGCGTGCCCTCCGGCGGCAAACTGCTATCTGGAGCGCTGGTCCGAATGACGATCCAGTGCTGATCATCGCAGGGCTTGGCGGGCAAGGTGAACGAACCAGTGAAAGTGGCGCCGGCCTGTAACAGAATGGTGTCGCCACAGCTCGCATTATTTAGAGCAGTTTGAAGACTGTCTCCCGCATTTACGTTAATTACGTTTCCCGGAGTGGGTGTATCCGCCATCGTGCTCTGCAGATATACCCGAGGCAGTTCAGCTGGCCCGTCAAAACCGCTCGGGTTGGAGTTTACCGTCACAGATGCCGAAGCAGTCTTGGTCGGATCGGCCACCATGATTGCGGTCACGATAACTTTGCTTTGTGCCGTTACGGGGGGTGCGGTGAACAAACCGGTGTTAGAGATGCTTCCCGCACTTGCGGTCCAGGTGACTCCGGGTTTGTCCGTGTTGATCACTTTGGCCGTGAACTGTTGGGTGCTGTCAGAGTAAACCCTGGCATTGGCTGGAGAAATGGAGATGCTGGTGCGAATAGCAGCTTCAGCCACGGCGACTGTGAAGCCTCTTTCCCGGCTACTGGTCCCCGCGGCATCCGTTGCGATAACGGCAAAGCTGTAAGTACCGGAAGCAAGTGGAGTTCCGGAAATGGTACCTGTGGCTGAATTCAGTGATAGTCCCGAAGGAAGTGTTCCCGAAACAATCGAGAACTGGTACGGTGCAGTTCCACCTCTTACCGAGATCACCGCATTGTATGAGCTTCCCATCGTCGCCTCGGGCAAGTTAGCGAAGATAGTGATGTGCTTCGATCGACCATGGTCTTCGAATTCGAACTGCTGCACTCTACCAGCACTCGATCTAGTAAAACTTGTGCTCTGAGAACTTTGACTTTGGGCGGGGAGTCCGCACGAGGTCGTCAGTGGAATCGATATCAATAATAGGAAGAGAACTGCGAAACTCAGCTTGCTTGATGGTGAGCAGATAATCCGCGACTTGATAACTTCAATAGTAGTTGGGGTACCGGGGAGCATAGCAGCTTCCTCGAACGAGATTTGAGGTACTGAACGTTCGAGCCCTCGAATGCAATCTAAGTGCAGTGGGGTCAACCGGCACAGATAACGATGGGTGTTGGTCTATGAGGACACCGGAAGTCCAATGCACCTTAGGTGACGCGTTATCAGGTAGGCGGAACGCCGAGTGGGGAACAATCTACCGATCTTTTACGGAGCGATTTAGCAACAGAGATCGGATGNNNTGACCCCACTGCACTTAGATTGCATTCGAGGGCTCGAACGTTCAGTACCTCAAATCTCGCACTTGCAGTTTCCAGAGTCCATGTCCCTGGCAGAGACGTTGAAAATCCTCGAGACTGGTTCCGCGCATTACGGCGACGCGTCCCAGAAAGAAGAGGTCGGCTTGAAGGGGATTTGCTGCAGGATGGCTGGTGACAATGGAGCGGTAACCGGCTCGCCTGGCGATCTCGACGACGCGCGGGCTCCAGCGTCCTCCCGGGCATGAAAAATGTTCTACACGCCGCCCCGTGATCTGTTCCAATTCGTCCTTGGCTCCAGCAAGCTCTTGCTGGAGTCGGTCGTCTAGGCAGTCACTCAAATATGAGTGGGTCATGGAATGACAGCCGATATCAAATCCCTGATCACTCAGCTCAAGTAGCTGGCTGTGCGAGAGATACCCTCTTTTTCCAAGAAATCCAACGGTGATATAAAAAGTGGCGCCAAATCTCGCCCCATGGAGCACCGGGGCGGCGCGCAGCAGGTCCGTTTCGCAACCGTCATCAAAAGTGAGGACAACTCCGTT
>QIAA01000137.1 GCA_003224905.1 Acidobacteriota bacterium | reverse complement strand
GCGGTGTAAGGGGAATCCGTCAGCTCGTTGTCATCCTTGTGCCACGAGCACGACCCTCAGATGGAGCGGCGGAGATCCGGACATACCTTATGTGCCTTTGAGCACGAATAGAAGCCTGTCCGCAACGCCGCAAACAAATACCTATGGACTCGTACGCCTGTTTTCATAGAAGGATGACATTTGGTGGAGTGGTATTAAGCGCCGGCGCCCTGGGCCTGCTGGCTGAAAGCTTTTACGAATGCGTCGACGATCATCGAATCGTATTTTGCTCCAAAGCCCTTGGCGATAGATTCGACGGCTTGCGCTGGAGACATCTTGCCGCCGCGCGGGTCAGTAACGAGAGACTCGAACTTCTCCGCCAAAGTTAACACCTGCACTTCGACTGGAGCGTCTGCGGGGTTGGATCCCATTCTCTTCAGCTGCTGCGCCCCAACGAGAATCGGGATCGCACGTCTCAGTACGCTACCCATATCCTCAGCTTTGAAGCTGGTTCTGCTTTGTTTTAGACCCTTCTGAATCTCTTCCTGCGAAAGGTTGGCTGCTTTGAACAGCACATCATTGCTGATTCCTAGTTCATTCACGTTGCTCAGCAACGCTGCCGTGCGAACATCTTCGGTGCTTTTACCGTCGAGCCCGAGAGATTCTGAGATCTTTGTGGCATACATGGAAATACGATAGGAGTGCGCTTCGCTATATTTCTGGTTGGAGAGGAAATGCTGCAGAATGACCAGCATTCCATCGCAACTATCCTTTAATTCGTTCAGGCTTTTCTGACTGCGCTCGTAGAGCGTCCCCATGGCGTATGCGGCGATGATCAGGACACCGCCCCATACAGTAATGTCCAGCCAGCGCGAGTCAAAAGGCGGAGGCAACTCGAGGCGGCGGCTGAAAATTGCAGGGTTGAGGATGGTAATGGAACTAACTACGACCACGCTGGCGAGAGCGGTAAGCGTGGCGTGCCGGCGCCCAAAGTTGTATGCGGAATAAAGCGTGGGCAGAAAGTAAAACACCAGCGCCATGCGCTGCGAGGCCAGCAAATTCTGAATGGCGGCCGCGATCAGCACCAGGAAAAACAACAACAGGAGCTCTTTGGTAGTCTTGCGCACAAACCCTCGCAGTTACATGTTCGGGCAAAAGTAGTGTGCAGCCAAATTACGGAAGTAATTGCTGCTCTTTCAGATTGGGCAGCGGGTCACTTTGCGCGCGGGTGGGTCTGGTCGTACACGTGAAGAACGTGCTTCATGGAGAGCTGCGTGTAGCGCTGAGTAGTCGAGAGGCGCTCGTGACCCAGCATCTCCTGGATTGCCCGCAGGTCAGCGCCTTCCTCCAACAGGTGCGTGCCAAAAGCATGGCGAAGCGTGTGGGGATGAACGTCAGGTGAAAGTCCTTTGGAGACGGCTATTCTCTTGACGATTCGGCCTACACTGCGGGTGGTGAGGCGGCCGCCGCGCAGGTTGATCAGGAGCGCGGGAGTGTTTCGGCGCTTGGCGGCAAGGAGTTGCTGTCGTGCCGGAAGATACGTCCGCAGGGCTGCGTTTACGGATTCACCGAAGGGAACGTACCGTTCTTTCTTTCCTTTGCCGCGGACCAGAAGCGCTTCCGCGCTAAGCCTGACATCTTCGACATTTATTGCGATTAATTCCGAATTCCGAATTCCGCATCCGTAAAGAAGTTCGAGCATGAGGCGATCGCGTTCGGCGAAGGATGCTACCTCCGGTAATTGGCCGTCGAGAACTGAATTCATCTCTTCCATGGTCGGCACGCGCGGCAGTTTTTTCGCCAACTTTGGAGTGGCAACCAAGGCTGCCGGGTTTTGTTCTACGACGCCCTCCTGAGCCAACCAGCGATAAAGCGATCGCACAGCGGCCAGAGAACGAGCTACTGAGGTTTTGCCCAATCCCTTTTCATAGAGGCGCGAAAGGAATCCACGGATGGTGATGTGATCAATGCCCTTCCAGTCACGCGAGCCTACATACGCGGCGAAATTGTTCAGATCCTGAGTGTAGGCCTTGATTGTGTGACGCGATACGTTGCGCTCACGCAGAGAGCGGAGAAAAGAATGAACCGCTTTCGAGACTACCGTAGGCCTGCCTGGGGTTTGTGCACGGGCGAGGACACCTGCGCCTACACCACCAGCTGACGTTCTCATGCGCGCGCCTTCGCTCTGGGATGATATTTCTGATAGACGCTTTTCAGGCGATCCAAAGCGACGTGCGTATAGACCTGAGTCGTCGAAATATCGGCGTGGCCGAGGATTGTCTGCACGGTGCGCAGATCAGCGCCGTTCTCTACCATGTGCGTGGCGCAACTGTGGCGCAACATATGCGGACTAACGTTCCTGCCGGTGCCCTCAGCCGTTGCGCGGACCATCTGCCAGACACGCTGGCGCGTCAGCTTGCGACCCCCTCTGCCGACAAAGAGCAGCGGAGATGTCCTTCCCTTGGTTAAAACCGGACGGGACGTTTTGCAGTAGTTATTCAAGGCTTCCTGCGCAGCTCGTCCCAAGGGAACGAGCCGTTCCTTGTCTCCTTTGCCCCGGACCAGTACGTATCCAAGGTCTAGCTTCAGATCTTCGAGCTTGACGGCAATGATTTCTGAAACGCGCAGCGCACCTGCGTAGAAAACCTCCAGCATGGCGCGGTCACGAGCCGCGATGGCCTGGGAGATCTCACCATCGCGGGTTATGGCGGAATCCCGCAGCAGGGTTTCGATTTCATCACGAGCCAGCGACTTGGGCAGCACCTTCCATTGTTTTGGCGAGTCAATATTCAATGTGGGATCGCGTTCAAGAACTTTATCCATCAGCAAGTAACGGTAGAGGTGACGAAGCGCGGAAAGTTTTCTGCCCACCGAGCGCCCGTCGACCGAATTCGCGAACAATTGCTGGATGAAATCCCGAACGTCGTTGCGACGAGCGGTAAGCAATGCACGTCTTCGTTTGTGCAGAAATCCAGCGAACTGAGCAATGTCGGACTGATAGGCAGCGATGGTGAGTGGCGCCAAGCCCTTCTCGATTTTCAAGTAATCAATGAATCCGGATACCGCGGTGAAATCGGCTTGCGAGAACACAAATACAAGTATGCCGAGTTATCGGACATTGGGCAAAGTGATCAACGGGGATACGGACAGAAGAGGCTAAGACAACAGTTTGGCGACTGCGGCCTGCACGTGAATGCGCGCCGTGTCCAGAAATGGGATGCTCGCATCTGCATCGCGCAAAATCAGCGGCAGCTCGGTTCCGCCGAGAATGAGGCCGTCAATCTGATGCCGGTCTTTCAAGCTTTGCACGATGGTCAGGAGTTGATTGCGAGTTTCTGGAAGGAACATTCCATTGACGAGCTCATTCATGTACTTGTCATGAATGCAGGCTTGCTCTTCTTGGTCGGGGACAACCAGGGTGACGCCCTGGCGTGAAAAGACATCCGGATAAAATCGCCCCTGCATTGTGAAACTAGTGCCAAACAGACCAAGGCAATTGAAGCCCAAGGCCTTGGCGCTATCGCAAGTTGCCTGCACGATGCTTATGAGGGGGATAGGGGACTGCTGCTGAACGTCATCGAAGACAATGTGCGGAGTGTTGGCTGCGAGTAAACCGAGATGAGCGCCGGCTCGTGCCAGCTTGTGCAACTCAGAGACGAGATGCTCCGCCAGTTCTTTCAGCGCTCCCGCCTCGACCAGATCCCGAACCCGCTTCAAATCGATGCTGTTGATGATGATGGTGGGATAGCTTCCGTCGCGTTTTTGCTCACGATAGGTAGCAATAGTCAGGCGGTAATAGTCGATGGTTGATTCCGGGCCGATTCCGCCAATGATGCCGAGAGTCTTCATATTGATACCACATGATTCGCTCTAAGAAGCCAAAGGTTCTCTTTTTTAACTGCCGAGCGCGCAGAGGTCGCAAAGAAAACCATCTACTCTTTGCTAGACTCTCGCGATGCGACGCCTGATCGTCAACGCCGATGACTTTGGCCTGACTGAAGGTGTCAACCGCGGAATTCTGCAGTCGCACATGTCAGGCATTGTAACCTCGGCCACGCTGATGGCTAATGGAGGAGCGTTTGACGACGCGGCACACATGGCTGAATCTGCTACTCGACTGAGCATTGGTTGCCATGTTGTGCTGGTAGATGGCGTTCCGGTTCTCGGACGTTATCGAATTCCTACACTGATAAATTCACGGGCAAGTACTCGTAAGCAGGCGCTTTTTCGAAAAAGTGTGGCTAACTTTGCTACCCGGGCGCTGCTCGGGCGCGTTTCCTCGAAGGACATCGAAGCCGAAACCGCGGCACAGATTCGCAAAGTGCAATCGACGGGCATCCGCGTCTCTCACGTCGATACACACAAACACACGCATCTCTGGCCTCATGTGCTCGAGCCGGTTTTGAGGGCGGCAAAAAGCTGTGGAGTAAAACGCATTCGCAATCCCTTCGAACCTGCTCCTCTCAGGATGATTGCGCAGCGCCCCGGGCTGTGGAAACGCTACGCTCAGACCAGAGCCTTGAGCGGCTTGGCATACAATTTTCAGAAGTTGGCGAGAGAGGCCGGGTTCCTAACGCCGGATGGAACACTGGGCATCATCGTAACCGGCAAACTCGGTGACCAGATTTTGAGATTGATGATCGATCATTTTCCTGAAGGAACCTGGGAGTTAGTCTGCCATCCCGGCTATTGCGACGCCGAATTGGTCGGTTTTCCGACACGGCTCCGAAAGTCACGCGAACAAGAAATTCAGCTACTTACGCGCCCGGCAATACGAGATTTACTGAAGAGAAATGGGATCGAGCTGATCTCCTACAACGATCTCAACTGAGCCTTACCGCTTTCCGGTTTCCGGAACAGTACCTAAGTAACTGCCTGCGTTGCGGGCAGGACATCTATTATGCTATCAGGCCACATTATCGAGGCACAGCCACGAATGTCCACCAAGCCTGAACCCAGGGTCGAGAGCAATCTTCTCGTTCGCGTATTCGGAATGGCCAGCGATGGCCGCCCATTTTTCCAAAAGGTGCAGGCGCAGAACATCAGCAGTCACGGTGCGAAGCTCTCCGGAATAGAGCATCCGCTGACGGCTGGAGATACGATCGGCGTTCAGTTTGGGGACAAGAAGGCGCGCTTTAAGGTGATCTGGGTGGTCGATGCGGGACATCTGCAGAAGCTTCAGGTTGGAATCCAGATACTCGACGGCCAGAAATGCCCGTGGCAGGAGCAAGTGACCGAGGCACAAGCTGCATCTGGAAAACCGGCGGCGGCGCTCGCGGGGCAAACACTGGCAGTTCCTAATAAAAGACGCTACCCGCGTCAGCGCATACCCTTTCCCCTTGAGATTTGGAACGAGCGCAGCGGCGGCGGCGCACAAATGCGGACTAAAACAACTGACATCAGCGGGCGCGGCTGTTATGTAGAGACTATGCTTCCGCTCCCGGTTGGAACCGCCCTCAGCATCGCATTCTGGCTGGATAAAGAAAGGATCACCACCCCTGCAGTAGTCAGAACGTGTGATGGCGGAGTCGGCATGGGCATTGAGTTCACCGGACTGAAACCTGAAACTCAGGAAGCGCTTCAGCGACTGGTGGAGGAAATGAAACAAGAGGCGAGTTCCACCGGAAAGAGTGCGCAGAGCGCGTTCTGAGTTGTGGCCGTGCACGACCAGTTAGTCTCCTCCGCTATCAAAATCTGAATCCCGCTTCCCGTCCTGCCATCGAATCTGAAGCTAGAGAAATGGCGCCGCAATGGGCATGAGAATTGGGATCACCTGCTATCCGACCTACGGCGGGAGCGGTGTGGTTGCAACAGAGTTGGGATTAGAACTGGCGGAGCGCGGCCACGAGATCCATTTTATTTCCTATGCGCAGCCGATCCGGCTGACGAATCCTCATCCGAATATTCATTACCACGAGGTAGAAGTCTCGCGGTACCCGCTGTTTGATTATCCGCCGTATGACCTGGCGCTCGCCACACGGATGGCCGAGGTCTCCGAGCTATACGATCTTGAGCTGCTGCATGTGCACTATGCAATTCCGCACTCTGTGAGCGCGTTGCTGGCGCGTCAGATGCTCGCGGCAAAGCCGCGCGGACGGAAACTTCCCTTTGTGACGACTCTGCATGGCACTGACATAACCCTGGTTGGACTGGATCGCTCGTATCTGCCAATCACTCGATTCTCGATTGAGCAAAGCGACGGAGTGACTGCGGTTTCGCAATATTTGAGAGAGCGAACGCTTCGCGAATTGGACGTCCGCAACAACATCGAGGTCATCTACAACTTCGTTAATTGCGACGTCTATTGCCGGTGCCAGAAGAACGGAAAGACTAGAGACGAATATGCGCCCAACGGTGAGCGAATCCTGGTGCATCTTTCGAATTTTCGTCCGGTAAAACGTGTGACCGATACGATCGAGATCTTTGATGTGGTGCGAAAGCAGATTCCCTCCAAACTTCTGATGATCGGTGACGGGCCGGACCGTTCGCGAGCCGAATGGTTGGCGGTACAGAAGGGGCTGCATGAAGACGTGCTGTTCCTCGGAAAGCAGGAACAAGTTCAGGACAAGCTGGGCATCGCGGATATCATGCTGCTCCCCAGCGAACTGGAGTCGTTCGGACTCGCCGCGCTCGAGGCCATGGCGTGCGAAGTGGTTCCGATTGCCACGCGCGTGGGCGGTCTGCCCGAGGTGATTGAACACGGGAAGAGTGGCTATCTTGCCGATGTTGGGGACGTGCAGGCGATGGCAGGTTACGCGCTGGATTTGCTGCGTGACGAAACAAACCTTCGGGCTATGGGCAAAGCAAGCCGCGCGTCGGCCCAGTCACGTTTCTGTTCCAGCAAGATTATTCCGCAATACGAAGAGTTTTATCGGCGAGTGCTGGAACGTTCTTCATAGGCATGGACAGGCGTTTCGCTTTCGTTCTGCAGTATCGGAAGCCGCAGCCGCACGAGAGTGCCCTTCCCCTGGCGGCTGTCGAGAGTCATGCGAGCGGTATCCGCGTACAGAACCTTCAAGCGCTCGGCTACATTGGCCATGCCGATACCCGTGCCGCCAAGTCCACTCGGGCGCTCTAAAAATTGGGCGGCGCCCATGCCGACGCCGTCATCCTCGACTTCGATGATCAGGTTCGAGCCGCTGAAGCGGCTGCGCAGGTAGATGCTACCGCCGTCGATTTTCGAAGACAGACCGTGCTTGATCGAATTCTCGATGAGCGGTTGCAGCAGCATACTGGGGACCATGGCGTCCAAAGAGGCGGGATCGAGCTCCTTTACGACACGCAGTTTGTCAGGCCCAAAGCGCACGACTTCTATATCAAGATAATTATCTATGAACTCCAGTTCCTCGCGCAGGGGAACGAACGAATCGCTGCTGTGCAGCAAGCGGCGGAGAATATTGGCCAGCTTGATAATCAGTTCGCGGGCGCGGTCCGGGTCGAAGCGAACCAGGGAGGAAACGGAATTGAGCGTGTTGAAGAGAAAATGAGGGTTGATCTGGTTCTGCAGCGCCTCCATGCGGGCCTGGAGCAATAAACGCTCCTGCTCCTCCAGCTTGATCTGGATGCGCACGCTGTTCCAGATTTTGAGCTGAGTACCAATGACCATGAGCGAGGTGGCGTAAATAGCCGCTTCAACCCAGGGGTTAGGACTCTCCAGGCTGTAGGTGGCGGAGGGCAGGACACGTGAAAGTTGGGTGTGCATGAAGCGCAGCACCGCGATGGTCACGAAAAACATGATCTGCCAGTCGAAGAGGCGAGGCCGGGGGAGATTGCGACGGATCCAGCGGTAGATGCTGAGATCGATGAAGGGAGAAAACGACCAGATTTCTTCCTGATTCTCGACCAGGCTGCGGAGCTGGCCGGAGATGAACCCGCACAGGACATCGAAAGGCAGGGTTGCCCACTCGCCGTGAAAAAGCGCCGGCAAGGCTACGAGCGCACCGCCAAGAACGCCGGCAAAGCGGCCGCCAATCACTCCGAGGAGAAGTGCGGTTTCGAAGGAGAGGTCGCCGGCGAAGAAGCTTTTCGCGCTGAAGCGAATCCATACGCCTCCAGCCATGGGGAGGGCGATCCAAAGCACCAGGTAGATTGTCTGCTTCAGGGTGCGCTGCTGGCGGAAAAGCAGCGACTTGAATTCAACCGAGCGCCCCAAAATGCTGGCGGCAGAAGCTGCCACGCCCAGCTTGATCAGCAAACTAATGAGAATGAGGCGTTGTTCCATAAGGCAGCAGGCACGAGGTCTGCTGAGGAGAATGTAGCACGGCGCCCGGGCGGCCTTGAGGCGGTGCTGCGCTCTAAGACGTCACGGAACAACTCTGAAATCGGGAGAGTGGAGGTTGAAGCCTGGGTTGATTTCGCGCCCGTCTTCCGCGGTGCGCCAGGTTTACATGAGTTTTCTCCAAGGTGTTAAGCCAAGCGGTTGTCGTTCAACTCCCTGTAATCTTGTGCCTGAGCGGACTGGAAGAAAGCCCGCCCGTGCAGTAAACGCAAGAGCTGATTGGATAAGAGCGAAGGCTCCAACGATCCCGAGTTAGTCTTTCGGTTGAAGGACCAAAGACGCTGGGGAGGAAGGAGCCTCAGATGATGATTATAGGATGTGATTTTCATCCCAGCTGGCAACAAGTGTGTTGGCTGGATACGGAGACGGGAGAAACTGGGGAGCAGAAGCTGGTGCAGGCCTTGGGAG
>QIAA01000005.1 GCA_003224905.1 Acidobacteriota bacterium | reverse complement strand
TTCGCGAGGCATTGCGGTTTATGGGGAGGCCTGCAGAGGAACGCCTTACGAGCGATGTGGCGCGGGAGATCTGCATACGTGAAGGACTTAAGGCGATGCTCGCGGGCAATATCTCAAGCCTTGGAACTCATTATGTAATCGACCTGAATGCCATCAATGCGCAGAGCGGTGATACTCTGGCGCGCGATCAGGTGGAGGCCGAAAGCAAAGAACAGGTTTTGAAGTCGTTGGACCGGGCTGCCTCTGACCTGCGCCAGAAACTGGGTGAATCGGTGGGATCGCTGCAGAAGTTCGCGACGCCACTGGAGCAGGCTACAACTTCATCCCTTGACGCACTAAAAGCTTTTAGCCTCGGACAGGCTGCGCACCAAAAACAGGATGACGACGCGGCCCTTCCACACCTCAGGCGTGCGGTTGAACTCGACCCAAACTTTGCAATGGCGTACGCGACGCTGGGCGTCGTCTATTCAAACCTGATTCAATCCGAGTTGGGCAACGAAAATTTGCGCAAGGCTTTTGACCTCAAAGAGCGCGCCAGCGAGCGTGAGCGATTCTATATTTCCTCTCACTATTACGACGAATTCCTAGGGGACGTGAACAAGGGAGCCGAAATCTACGAGCAGTGGAAAAACACATATCCCAGGGACACGGTGCCCTGGAATAACCTCTCACTGCGCTACCAACAGATCGGACAGCACGAGAAGGCAATGGCCAATGCAACCGAAGCTATGCGCCTGAATCCGAAGGACTCGTATGCCTACGAGAATCTCGCCACTGCTTACCAGCGGATGAATCGGTATGAAGAAGCTAAAGCAATTCTGGAAAAGGCGATAGCACAAAAGTTTACTCTGAGTGGGGGCTATTTGGGATTGTATGAGATGGCTTTTATCCAACACGATGAAGCCGCCATGCAGCACCAGTTGGAAGCTTTGAAGGGAAAATCGTTTGAGCCGATCATGGGTTTTTTAAAGGGACAAGGAGAATACTCCCAGGGCAGGGTTCACAGCGGCAAGCAGAGTTTTGCTCAGGCTGGGAACATGGCCCAGCATTCGGGGCTAAACGAGCTTGTCGCTTTTTTGGAGCTAATCCAGGCTCAATGGGACACAGAGGTCGGGAACTCCGCATTATCTCGGAAAACGGCCTTACAGGCACTTGGGCTTTCGAAAGACAAGTACACTCGCTCTGGCGCAGCCGTGTTGTTAGCCCGCTCTGGCGACGCGGCATACTCCGAGAACCTCGCAGTGGAGTTGGGTAAGGAATTTCCCGCTGACACACTAATCAACTCGGTCTGGATACCTGTCACGCGGGCCAGCAACGAGTTGCGACGCAACGATCCTGCAAAGGCGGTTGCCTTGCTGGAGAGCCCGCGCCCGTACGAATTAGGTGGCGCCCCAAACGGGTGTAGTTACTGGCCAAATTACGTCCGCGCAGAAGCCTTTCTGCTGGCCCGCGATGGAGTAAAAGCAGCCGCCGAGTACCAGCGGATACTCGACCATCGTGGGATCGACCCCACCAGTCCAATGTACGCGCTTGCTCGTTTGGGCTTGGCGCGTGCTTACGCGCTCCAGGGCGAAACAGCCAAGGCGAGAACCGCCTATCAGGATTTTCTTGCCAATTGGAAGGATGCCGATCCGGATGTGCCCGTGCTGAAAGAAGCTAAGGCGGAGTATGCGAAGCTGCAGTAGTGCTCCAAATGCATAGATCATAAAGCTCTATCACCACGAGACACACTCCACTAACACCCGGCGGTCCCATTGACCATGTAGTTTTCATTCCGCCCAAGCTCGTGCATAATATGCCGCGACTTAGGAGGGGCTATGAGCAAACGCATCCTGTTAGCCGGGCTGTTAGGTGGAATTGCTTTGTTTTTCTGGGGATTTTTGTCGCACACGGTTCTGCCGCTAGGCGAACTCGGGGTTCAGAACCTGCCGCAGGATCACGCGGTGATCGATTCAATGAAAGCTGCGATCCCGGCATCCGGGTTCTACTTCTTTCCTCCGGTGGATGCGTCGCAGAAGATCGCCGCCGATCAGGTAAACGGACCGCACGGCATCGTCATCTACCATCCGTCGGGTGCGAGCATGATGATGACGGGCCAATTGATTAATGAGTTCATCCTGAATGTCATTCAGGCGCTAATTGCTGCGTACCTGCTGTCGTTGGCTACGGGATTGACTAAGTACACCTCTCGGGTGGGCCTGGTGCTGGTTCTGGGAGTGCTGAGCGGCATTGCGACCAACGTGGAGTACTGGAACTGGTACAGCTTTCCCGCCAACTATACGGTAGGCGTGATTGCGGATGAGATTATTGGATTCCTGGTGGCAGGTCTGATTGTGGCAGCACTGGTGAAACCGCCCGGTGTAGTGACCCAGATGGCAACAACGAAGGCAGCATGAGTGTGGCACGGGCGCCGTCGCTCGCGAGGTGCCTCACTACGCGCGAGGGCGCTTCCCTTCTGTGATGGCGGGGGCGATGATATCCTAGTTACATGGAAATGCCGGCGCTGCTGCGGAAAATCCTGCTCATTGATCTGCTCAAGGGCATGAAGGTCACTTTCCGCTATCAGGATCCGAAGGAGATCTACACCGAGCAGTATCCGTTGCAGCGGCCGCAGGTGGCGGAGCGGTATCGCGGGGCACCGCGGCTGAACGTCAATCCCGACACGAACGAAACCATGTGCATCTCTTGCGATCTGTGCGCGCTGGCGTGTCCAGAGCACTTGATCGTAGTTACGAGCGAGCGCAACGAGAAGACCCGCCGCAAAGAACTCACTACCTTTACCTACGACCTGAGCCGCTGCATGTTCTGCGGGCTGTGCGAGGACGCTTGTCCGACTGATGCGCTTGAGTTGACGCAGGATTTCGAACTGGCCAGCTACACGCGCGAGGGGGCGATTTGGAATCGCGAGTTGCTGGAGAAGGGGCCGCAGCCGACGCAGTATCGGAGATAGCTGACTTTTAGCTCTTAGCTCTTAGCCAAAGACTTCTCTGGGCAGGTCCGGAAGCCTCCCGCTTCCGCACTTTAGGCAGCTTTTTGGGTGTGCTTGGATGAGCCCTCCGACTCCAGGTTTGAGTTCACGATTTTTCCCACTTCAAACATCGTGATTTTGCTCTTTCCGAATAGAGGCTTCAGATTTTCGTCGGCGAGGATCTCGCGCCGATTCTCTGGGTTCTGCAGATCGTGCTGCTTCACGTAATCCCAGATTCCTTTCACTGCTTCCGCCCGGCTCACCGGTTTTTCGCTACCCAGAACAACGGCAAGCTGTTTGGAAGGCTTCAGCTTCTGGCTCAATGCTGCGTTTGGCATGGTCTGCTCCTTGGACAACATGGGATGCGAGGTGGTCGTTCGTCGTTGGCCGTTAGCCACTTCGAAACTGGCGGTCTGGGTGAAGTGCTCAGTGGTGAGCTAAAGGCTAACGGCGGGTTGCTGCTGGGTCATGCAATGCAGGGTGCCGAATCCCCAGACCAGGTCACCGGAGTAGATGCCGACGATTTCGCGGTCCGGGAATAGGTCGGCAAGGATGTCGAGGGCGACGCGGTCATTGGGATCGTTGAAGACCGGGACGAGCACAAGTCCGTTGGCGATATAGAAATTCGCGTAGCTGGCGGGAAGGCGTCGTTTTGCGAAGACGACTGGTTGCGGCATGGGCAGTTCAACGATTGAGAGAGGGTTACCATTCTCCGTGCTGGCGGCGCGAAGACGGCGAATGTTTTCACGGAGCGGCTCGTAGTTAGCATCGTTCGGATCGGATTCAACCACAGTCACTACTGTGTCGGGCGAAACGAAGCGGGTGAGGTCATCGACGTGGCCGTGGGTGTCGTCGCCCATGATGCCGGAAGCCAGCCAGATCACATTTTTGATCCCCAGATAATCCGCGAAAAGCTTTTCGTAGGCGGCGCGGTTCATCCCTGGGTTGCGTTGTTGGATTTTGCTCAGCAGGCATTCTTCTGTGGTGAGCAGGGTGCCACGGCCATTGACGTCGATTGAGCCGCCTTCGAGGACTATGGGCTTGTTGCCGAAGACCGGGCGGACTTCGTGCGCGCCAGCAGAGCGCGCCATGAGGCTGGAGATTTTTTGGTCGTGCTTCCAGTTGGGGTATTTGGCCCAGGCGTTGAAGCGCCAGGTGATGGCAGAGAGGTGGTTGGCATCGCTGTCGAGCTTCGCTCGACCAGAACGGCCGGGGGCGGCCGTCCCCACATGGCCTGTGGCGGTGACAAAGGTGCAACCGGAGTCGCGAGTCCAGACGCGGTCGGTGGGCCAGCGATGAAAGCGGATGTTGTCGCTGAGAGAGTTGGCTTTGTCCAGAATTTTGCGGGCGCGCCGTTCGGCTGGGGCATCACTCACGATCAGATCGACGCGCTCGTGGCGAGCAAGATTGCGAACTATTTCCGCATACACCCACGGGATCGGTTCGAATTTGCCGGGCCAATCGCCTTCGTAGTGGGGCCAGGCAAGCCAGGTGGAGTCGTGGGGATCCCACTCGGCGGGCATCCGGAGTCCGCCCTGCGTTTCAGTTGCGCTCATCGGTCAGTTTCGCCGGGCGGAGACACAGAGACACGGGAACATTTACAGAGCGGGTTTCATAAATATTTTCGGGTTCTTGTCGGCACGGCTGAAGCCATGCCCTTCCCAACAATCTGATTATGAAACCAACTCTAGTCATATGCTCATCCCCCGAATGTCGGAGGTCTGTGTCGCCGCGAACTCCGCGGCATCAATCAATCATCCGGTTCGTAATTGGTGCGTAGCTGTCGATCCGGCGGTCTCGTAGGAATGGCCAATTGCGGCGGACCTCTTCCAAGGCACGAAGATCAACTTCGCCGAGCAGGGTCTCCTCCTGATCATGGGAGGCTTCGGCGATCACGCGGCCGAAGGGATCGCAGAGGAAAGAACAGCCCCAGAATTCGAGCCCAGCTCCGGGAGCGGCGTTGCCGCGAATGTCGCCGGTTTCGTGCCCTACGCGATTGACTACAGCAACATATACACCGTTTGCGATGGCGTGGGCTCGCTGTATGGTGCGCCAGGCATCGTGTTGAGCTTCTCCGCACTCAGCCTTCTCGGCTGGATGCCAACCGATCGCCGTCGGATAAAAAAGAACGTGCGCGCCTTGCAAAGCCGTGAGGCGGGCTCCCTCGGGGTACCACTGGTCCCAACAGACCAAGGTTCCTACGCGACCTGCCGCTGTATCGAATGCCTGGAAGCCCAGGTCTCCCGGAGTGAAGTAGAACTTTTCGTAGTAGAGGGGATCGTCGGGAATATGCATTTTGCGATAGCGGCCTCGCAGCGTGCCGTCCGCGTCGAATACGACTGCGGTGTTGTGATAAACACCGGCGGCCCGTCTTTCGAAAACTGAGGCGATCAGAACAATTCGAAGCTGTCTGGCCAGAACGGACAATTTGTCTGTAGTCGGCCCCGGGACAGGCTCGGCAAGATCAAACAACGCCGAATCTTCTCGTTGACAAAAGTATTGGGTCTGAAACAGCTCCGGCAGGCAAACGACTTGTGCGCCGCGCGCGGCTGCCTGATGGATTTTGTCAATGGCTCTCTGCAGATTCTTGTCGGGATCCGAGCTCGCGGACATTTGCAGCAATCCCACCATGAATTTTTCTGGCGCAGCCACGATGCCTCCGACAAGGCCGATAGAATATCAGTTCTCAGTTGTCAGTTCCCGGTTCTCAGTTTGTGTGATCAGGGGCTTTTGATAGCCAATGCTTGCGAGATTTTAGTAAAGTATTGCTTCGCAACGGGTGCTGGGGGAGGTGCAACCTTGAAACATCACGGTAATCACGACGGTAGCGGCGTCCATCGTCATCTGCACGATCCTGTGGAAGACCGTTTGGTGCCGCTGGAGCCGCTGGACCTGAATCACATTCACTCGGTTGATGATCTGGTGCGTGCCATGGCCAAGACGGCGTTCACAGGCCGCCAGCTCGGCGAAGCCGCGGATGTGCTGGAAGCCATGGCTCGCGATAAAGATTGCTTTGTGGTCATGACTTTGGCCGGGGCCATGACGGTGGCTAAACAAGGTCTGGTGATTACCGAACTGATCGACCGCGGCATTGTGAACGCGATCGTTTCAACCGGCGCGCTCATGGCACATGGGCTCGTGGAAGCCACCGGCCGCGCGCACTTCCGCTACAACCCTGATGTTTCCGACACGGAACTTTACGAACAAGGCTACAACCGCGTGTATGACACGCTTGAGCCCGAACAAAACCTGGATGATGTGGAGCAGGTGATTTTCAAAGTACTGGAAGAATGGGATCCCAGTGAAGTTCTCTGCTCGTACAAATTCAATCATGCCATTGGCGCACACTTGGCGAAACACGCGAAAGACCAGAGAGGAATTTTGAAATCGGCATACGAGAAAGGAGTGCCGGTATTCGTTCCGGCGTTTACAGACTCGGAACTGGGCTTAGATGTGGCGCTCACCAATCGGATGCGGGAAGGAGCTGGACGGCACAAGCTGCGTTACGATCCATTCGAAGATCTGGAACATTTTACCTCGACCCTGCTCCGGCAAAAACGGCTAGGCATTTTCACTATTGGAGGAGGCGTGCCGCGAAACTGGTCGCAGCAGTTCGGGCCATTCATCGAGCTGCGGCACCGGCGAATGGGAGAAAACGTACCGTTGAAGCGCTACCACTATGGAGTGCGTATCTGCCCGGAGCCGGTATATTGGGGCGGTTTGTCGGGCAGCCCTTATAGCGAAGCCATCTCCTGGGGTAAGTTTGTGCCTCCATCTGAGGGGGGCAGGTTTGGCGAGGTTTTCCTGGACGCGACGGTTGGCTTGCCCCTAATTGTCGCCGCGGTGCTGGAGCGGCTGGATGATCGCAGCAATTCACGCCGGAGCAGGAAAGAAAAGGTAGCAGAGCATCACTCGGCTAGATGACACTCTCCAAGGGACCAACCCAATTGCCTCAGTCGAATATAAAAATCGCGGAGGCGATTACGGTAGTCCAGAGGCCGCGCTTGTCTCCCACGGCTGACTGAGTGACGTTAGCTGTGCGAACAATCTTATTAGAGATGCGGTAGATTTCTTTCTTCTCGTCCCAAGAACGGTCGGAATCGAATTCCACGTTGAGCGTCGTGGCCAGCATCTCGGCGGCAAGCTCCTCGGCGTAGTCACCGGCTGCATCCTCCGTCTCGCCGAAGGAGTGGTGTTCGCTTAAATAGCCATAGGTATTGCGGTCAGCGGGAATCGCCACTCCGATACTGGCGGCGAGCAGGCGGTGTGGTTCATGGGTGGAATTCTCCGCCACCACGGCAAACACCACCTCACCGGGACTGAGATACTTCAGTCCTTGCGAACGCGCGATCAGCTTGCAGTTGGGCGGAAATATGGAAGAGACTCGAACCAGATTCTGCGCGGCGATGCCGGCGTCCCTCAACGCCAGCTCAAAAGAAGTTAAGCGCTCGCGGTGCTTGCCGACCCCCTTAGTGAAAAAAATCCGCTTGGGGACCATGTCTTTGGACAATTCGAGTTTCCTCCGCGCTGCTCAAGGTGATTTCGGGTCAACCATAACATAGTGAAGCAGCAGGGCAAGATGAAATTTGGGTTACAGGCAGGGAAAAACCGGAACGAGAAACCAGAGAGGAACGGTACCGGCGATCGCAAGCGGACCACGCTTAAGCCACAAAGTATTTCGCCGCGGGATGATGCACGACGATGGCGGACGTCGACTGTTCGGGATCCAACAAGAACCCTGAGGTCAAGCGTACTCCGACATTTTCTTCCGGCTTTAGCAGCAAGAACAGCTTGGTCTGGTCTTCGAGGTTTGGACAAGCCGGGTAACCAAACGAATACCTCGATCCGCGATACTTTTGATGAAACAGGTCGCGAATGTGAGGGGAGTCGTCTGCACCTATGCCCAATTCCTGGCGCATCAATTTGTGATGATATTCAGCCAGAGCCTCGGCGGTTTCTACGCTAAGGCCGTGAAGGTAGAGGTATTTCGTATACTCGCCGCTTTCAAACAACCTCTGGGTTTCGAGCGAGGCTTTGGCGCCAATCGTCACCAGGGATAGCCCGATCACATCTATTCTGCCGGACGATTTGGGGGCGAAGAAGTCGGAAATGCAGAGCTTGCGGCCTTCCCTCTGCCGCGGAAACGTGAACCGAAGGAGTTCCTTCTTTACTCCTCTCTGGTCAGCCGCTTTCTCAGGTTCGTATACGATGACATCGTTTCCTTCGCTCTGACACGGGAAGTATCCCCAAACGACTTGCGGCTCAAAGAACCCACCGGCAATGATTTCCTCTTCCAATTGCTTCTTGATGGGGCGGAATTTCTGTTCTACCAGCCGCAGATAGTCTTCCTGCGACGCCGTCTTCAGTTGCCACTGGTTCTTGAAAAGAGCTGTGTCATTGATGTACTGGAAAACCTCACGCAGTTCGTAATCCTTTTTAACGCGCACTCCCCAGAACGGTGGCACGGGAATATGGGGAGCATCGCCCACGACGGGGCTGCGCTCGGCAAATACCGGCCCGGACTCCTCGTCTACAGCGACCGCCTTCGCGTACTCTTTGACGGTTCTTCCCTCTCGCAGCCGGGTTTCCTTCTTTCCGTCCGGTGAAGCCAAGTCTTCCATGATGTGCAGTCCGCCAAAGGCATCGTCCGCGTAGAACACCGCATTCGAGTATTCGCGGCGCAGATCGTCTTCCACGTACTTGCGGGTCAAGGCCGCGCCTCCGCAGATCACCGGGAATTCCAGTTTCTGGCGCTCCAGATCCTGGATCACATACTTCATCTCCAGCGTGGACTTCACCAGCAAGCCACTTAGGCCGATGGCGTCGGCCCCATGATCCAGAGCCGCTTTGATGATCGTGTTCCCCGGCTGCTTGATACCGAGGTTAACCACGCGATATCCGTTGTTGGAGAGAATAATGTCAACCAGGTTTTTCCCGATGTCGTGAACATCTCCTTTTACCGTCGCGAGAACGATGGTGCCTTTTTGTGAGCCGGATTTTTTCTCCAGCTTCGGCTCAAGATACGCCACAGCCTGCTTCATCACGCCGGCAGAATCGAGGACCGACGGCAGCTGCATCTTGCGGGCGCCGAACAGGTCGCCGACCGTTTTCATTCCGTCGAGCAGAACGGTGTTGATGAGATCGAGCGCGGTGTACTGGCTTAGGGCGTCTTCCAGCAACGCCTCCAGCGACTTTTTCTGAATTCCCTCCCCGACTGACTTCTCGCCGTTGATGATGGCGAACTTCAGCTTGTCTTCAACCGAAAGCGTCTCCAGCTGCGCGGTAGTGGTGGCCTGCGGCTTGCCTTTCGTACCGGCAAAGTGGGCCATGTAAACCTGCAGCGGATCGCCAGCCGATGCGTCGCGGTAAATCAGCTTGCGCGCGAGTTCCACTTCCTCGTGAGGAATCTTGTACAAAGGATAAATCTTCGTGTAATTGACAATGGCCATGTCGAGGCCATGATTGACGGCTTCATGCATGAACACGGAATTCAGCACGCGCCGCGGATAGACGTCGAGCCCGAAAGAAATATTGCTCACGCCGAGAATCGTCTTCACTTCGGGCAATTCTTTCTTAATCCGCGCGATCGCGTTCAGCGTCTCAATTCCTGCCGAGCGATATTCTTCCTGGCCGGTTGAAATCGGCAGGGTGAGAGCGTCAAAAATCAAATCCGTGGGCCGTAGTCCGTATTTTCCGGTCGCGAGGTCACAAATTCGATGCGCAATGGCAGTCTTCTTCTCTGCCGTGAGCGCCATACCCTCTTCATCAATCGTCAGGGCAATCACGGCGGCACCATAGCGTTTTGCCATAGGCAGAACCTTGGAGGTGCGCTTCTCGCCATCTTCGAGATTGATGGAGTTTATGATCGCCTTTCCAGGAATCCGTTTCAGCGCCTCTTCGACTACGTCAGCTTCGGTGGAGTCCACCAGGATCGGCGCCGGCACGCGCGTGGCAACTTTTTCCAGAATTGAAGTGATGTAGCCCTTCTCGTCCTCGCCAACAATCGCGCAACACAGGTCGAGCATGTGCGAACCGTCGTTTACCAGCTTCTTGGCCAAGGCCAGAATGTCGTCGTATTTCTGCGCGCGCACCAGATTGCGGAAATGTTCCACGCGAGTGGTCGTGTTCATTTCCTCGGCAACAATGAGCGGCTTGGGTTCAAGATCAAGCGGAACCGAGGTGTAAGCGCTGGAGGCGGCGGCTACAGGCTTCACTTCCCTTCTTGCAGGTTCCACGCCGGAAACCGCATCCACCACGGCTTTCAGGTGCTCGGGGGTTGTCCCACAGCATCCGCCGACGATGCGAACTCCGTAGTCTTGAACAAAGTGCTGGTGGTAGCTCGCGAGGTCCTCGGGCTTCAGCTTGTACACAGCGCGACCGCCCTCATTCTGAGGCAGGCCAGCGTTGGGCAAAACCGAAACGTGTTTGGTGGAGTTGGCGCCCAGGAAACGGACCGCATCATTCATTTCCGCAGGTCCGGTGGCACAGTTCAAGCCGATCACGTCCACATCGAAAGGCTCCAGAGCCGTGAGCGCCGCGCCGATTTCCGTGCCCAGCAGCATTGTGCCCGTGGCCTCGATGGTCACCTGCACCGTAACCGGCAGCCGCTTGCCGGCCTTTTGCATTGCGTCAAATACGCCGGCCAGTGCGGCCTTTGCCTGAAGCAGATCCTGGGAAGTCTCGATGAGCAGAACATCGACGCCGCCTTCGATCAGGGCGGCGGCTTGTTCCTCGTAGACTGCGGCCATATCGTCGAACTTGATGTGACCCAAAGAGGGCAGCTTGGTAGTCGGCCCGATCGACCCGGCTACAAATCTCGGCTTATCTTTGGTAGAGAACTGTTGTGCGGCTTCTCTGGCGACCTTTGCTGCCGCGATGTTGATTTCCGTGACTCTGTCTTGAAGGTCGTACTCGGCCAAAACGACGCGAGCGGCGCCGAAGGTATCGGTCTCAACCACATCGCAGCCAACCTGAAGGAAACCGGCATGGATGTCGCGGATGATATCCGGCCGACTCAGAACCAGCAGTTCGTTGCATCCCTCTTTTCCCCAGAAATCATCGACACTGGGATTGCGGGCCTGGATGCTGGTGCCCATGGCGCCGTCGTAAATGACAACGCGCTCGCGGACGGTCTGGAGAAGATCACTCATTCAATTCAGCTTCTAGCCTTTAGCAATTAGCCGTTAGCCGTTAGCCTTTAGCCCTTAGGCAACTCACGCCTGCACCTGTTGGTACTGATTTTCATCAACCTGGATCCCGAGCGAGTTTGGCCAAGGACCAAGGATTAGACTAACGACTGCTTTTCATGTGCAAAACGCCGGCTCCCGCTGGGGACCGGCGTTTGTGAACTGGATTAACTTTCGAAACCGTTAACTCCCAGGTAGTACACCCGCCGGCGCCCCGCCCCCAACCTCCGCCTGATTGAATACCGCGTTCGCTCCCAAGTGCGCCGGCGCGGGGGCTAGCATCTGTTCTTTACGCAAGACCAGATTGCTGGCATTGAAGGCGGCAATCTCGAATCCATGCCCGTGCGTGATGGCGTCCGTGGGACAGGCCTCCACACAGTATCCGCAAAAAATGCAGCGGTTATAGTCGATGTTGTAGACCTTGGCGTAGCGTTCCGCGCCCGAAATCCGGTGCTCTGCCGTATTTTCCGCAGCTTCTATGTAAATACAATTGGAGGGGCACGCGGCCGCGCACAGAAAACATGCCACGCATTTCTCCAGGCCGTTTTCGTCGCGCTGGAGTACGTGCACGCCACGGTACCGTTCCTGGAACTTAGCCCCTTTCAACGGGCCCGGGCCGTCTGGATAGTTCTCGACGATCGTGGGCTGGAACATCTCGCGAAAGGTGATGCTCATGCCCTTGGCGATCGCGGCAATATCCCTCAGGATCGGCATGTCACTAGTATAAAGGCTAGGCAATACGGGGGCACAACTCGGCAGCGAACCGTACAGTTGATGCGCTGATCGGCAGGACTGAAAACTCAAGTGGCGGACCCGGAGAGACTTGAACTCCCAACCCCTGCGTTCGAAGCGCAGTGCTCTATCCACTTGAGCTACGGGTCCGAATGTGAGTTGAGCCTTAGGCTAGCAGCTTTTGCTTAAGGATAAAACTGCTTAGAGCATGCAGGCGCGGCGTTGAAAAGGAGAGAACTGCGCGCCAGGAACTAGGAAATCGGCTCCTCTACTCTGGCGCACATTGGCGTTATGTGTCACACCAGTGGGGTGTGACACTATATCTGAGCGGGGAGCCCTGAAAAGAGGCAACGGGCAAGAACCACAGAACGACGAAGGTTAGTGTCTCGCCAAATTCCGGGCTTCCCGCTATCACACTTGGATTCCCTTCACGCCGTCGGGTTGCGTGTAAGTTGGTGAATTACCGAATAGCTGTGGGTTTTTCAGGAACATGAGTTTTTGATCCAGTTGACGTCTTGTGCTCACGGCGGAACACACCAATCCTCTCCTTCATATGGACGGCTCCCTTCTGTGCCATAATTAGCCGCTAATCGAGGTGTGCAGTGTTCGACGCCTTCATAGAGCTCCTGGCTCGCGGCCTAACGTGGACCTTTCTTATCGGCACGGTAGGATGCGTCGTTGTGATACCCGTGGTTGCCGTTCAGCTATTCAGCGTCCTGTTCGAAGAGGACCGGCCCGAGGAAGAATAGCTTCCTACTGCCATCCCGGAAAAGGCTTTCACGTCGCGTTTTATTGAGGAGCCCCGCCCCTGTTACTTACGATTTCTTTATGCGGTATTTATGAAATGTTTACGGGAAAAACTGTCGAATAGAAGTTGCAGGTTCTTTAAAAAACAGCTTTTCCCATGCATGCTATCGCGACAGCTTTTGTTCGCCTTCTTGAAGGTATTTTCGCTCTTGGGGTTTTGGGTTCTGCTGTGGTCGTAGTGCTCACACTGATCGAAGACATGAAGTCGCTTCTGCCGAACGAGAAGAGTCCGGAAACTCTACGCTAATGTGCGCATGCTGCCCTCTTCCAGTCATGAATTGCATTGATCGCACGGTTTCTCAATCGCCCAATTGAGAAACCAGTTGCGACAAGATGGTTTCGATTCCAACCACGTTCTCGGGAGCGCCCTGGGCCATATCTTTACTTCCACCACCCCGGCCACCTAAGGTTTGCAAAGCCTCTTTCATTAGCGCAGCCATGTTAAAAGGCTGGCCTGGGGATTGAGCGAAGACCAGCGCTGGTTTCCCGGTCGTAGCCAGGAATGCGGCTGCGGTCGAACTCCTCCGCGTGAGTTGTTGCGCAAGGCATTTGATGAAGGCAAGGTCGCGCTCAGGGAAGACACGAACGATGATCCGTCGGCCGCCGCTCTCGGGCGTTTCGGCAAGAAGTCTTTCGGCGTAGATTTCCGCAAGCTCGTCGAACCACGATTCCTGTGCCTTCCGCGAAGCGCGAGCTTGTTCCTGGATTTTGCGAATCTGCTCTGGAACATCCCAAATGTGACTCGAAAAGAGCTCTCCCGCCTCCAACAGAGTTGCGTAGTCACGCCGCGCCGTCCCGATCGCACGCTTGCCACAGACGAACTCCACTCGCCAGCTCTGGCGTACTTTCTCGATTTTGCGCAGCAGAATGCAGCCGATCTGTCCTGTGGAATGCACGTGGGTTCCGCCACAAGCAGTAAGGTCGAAGCCGCGGATGTCTATCAGGCGTAACTTCTCGCGTTCGACAGGCGGGAATTTGCGCAATCCCAGAGTCGTCGCCTCCGCTTGCGTTACGAAGCGAACATCCACGGGGCGATTTTCCGTGACAACTTCGTTGGCCAGAGCTTCGGCGGCTTCGACTTGATCTGCGGCCAAAGGTTTCGTTTCCAGGTCGATCGAGCATGCCTCGATTCCCATGTGGAATGAAACCGTCGGCACATTGAACAGGCGCACGAATGCGGCCGAGAGAACATGCTGGCCGGAGTGTTGCTGCATGTGGTCGCGGCGGCGGTCGGCGTCAATGATGCCGTGAACACGTGTTCCAGGTTCAAGCCCGCCCGCGGCTTCGATGAAGTGCACGACGGAGCCGTCTTCACCTTCGGCCACTTCAACGACGCGGAGCTTGCGATGCTCGTCAATTCCCTCGGGAAGCAGCCATCCAGTGTCAAAGATCTGCCCACCGCTGGTGGGATAGAAAGCGGTCCGGTCGAGCATGATTGCAGGACGCGGGTCTGCTTGATTGAGATTCACCACTTCAGCGTCGAATTCGTAGAGAAAGGAATCGGTGTAGTAGAGCCGCTGGGTCATGGGTATTTTCTAGGCAGCGTACGAATGGGCCTGACAATTAAATGCATAGATTCTTCCCCTTCGCTGCGCTCGGGGTCAGAATGACCAAGCCACAGAGTGCTCAACACGGACCTATTATGCCGCCGATGTGGCGCGAAGCGGGAAGGTCAGTACGTTTGCCATAAGAATCGATCGTGTCCAGGTACTTCAGACCGGAACCAGTATTGAACAGGACCACCTTGTCTTCCGGCGCGAAGAATCCACTACCACTCAATTTGCGATACGCGGCGAGCGATGCTGCTCCTTCGGGAGCAGCGAAAATCCCTTCGACGCTTGCCCAGTGTCGCAAAGCAGCCATGATCTCGTGATCTGTAATAGCGACGGCGGTGCCGCCACTCTTCTTCAGGATGTCGAGCATCAGATAGTCACCGTAGGCTTTCGGAACACGGAGTCCGGCAGCGATGGTGTTCGCATTGTGCCAGAATTCCGACTCGCTCCTTCGTTCATTCCACGCTTTAACAATAGGAGCGCAACCTGATGATTGAACGGCAACCATCTTTGGTCGCTCGGGGCCGATCCAGCCCAGTTCCTGCATCTCTTCGAACGCCTTCCACATTCCGATCAGGCCGATACCGCCGCCAGCGGGATAGATAATCCCTTGCGGCAGCTTCCACGCCAGTTGCTCGGCGACTTCGTAGCCCATGGTTTTCTTGCCTTCGACGCGAAATGGTTCCTTAACAGTAGAGACATCAAACCATCCCTCATCCTGTTTGCGTTCAGATAGCAGACGCGCGCAGTCGCTGATCAGGCCATTCACCAACGTGATGTGCGCACCGTAGCTTTCGCATTCGACGCGGTTGGCCAGCGGCACATCCTTCGGCATGAAAATGTAGGCTTCAAGCCCAGCCGCGGCGGCGTAGGCGGCGAGTGCGCTCGCCGCATTGCCCGCAGACGGGATTGCAAGCTTGCTGAGGCCGTAGGCTTTGGCCATGGTCACGGCCGCAGAAAGTCCTCGCGCCTTGAAAGAACCGGTAGGATTCAGGCCTTCGTCTTTAATGTAAACGTTCGGGAACTCGCGGCTGCGCAGCATTGGAGTGAAGCCTTCGCCTAGTGAGACAGGCTCGGCATCGGGCAGAACTTCGCGATAGCGCCACATGGAAGCGACGCGGTCCGGGAGCGACACGGGCTTAAAGTTGTTCTTTAAGTTTTGAAGATCATAGCGGGCGAAGAGCACGCCGCCATCCGTGGGGCATACGGTTTGCGGTTCATCCGCAGCGATATGTGCACCACAGCGCGTGCATTCCAAGCACAGGATTTCCGCCATGTCGGAGAGAGTTTAGCAGGAGCTCTGAGAGCGGGGGCAAAGCAGGAACGCACTGCCGGAATTTGAGATGTGAGCTTATCTCTCAACCATCACGCCAACTAACGATTGAAAAATCCTAAATCCGTCCGTGCCGCCCAGCTCCGGCTCGCTGTAGCGCTCGGGATGAGGCATCATGCCGAGCACGTTACGGCCCTGATTGCAGATTCCGGCGATGTTGTCCAGCGATCCATTCGGATTCGCGTCAGGCGCGATATCGCCGGATGAGGTGGCGTATCGAAATACGATTCGCTGCTCTCGCCGAAGTTCGTGGAGGGTGGCTTCGTCGCAGAAGTAATTGCCTTCCATGTGGCCGATGGGAATGGTGAGAACTTCTCCCTCACGACAAACATTCGTAAACGGAGTATCGGCGTTTTCTACGCGGACATGCACAGGCTTGCAGACGTATTTCAGGCCGACATTCCGCATCAACGCTCCAGGCAGGAGGCCCGATTCACAAAGAATCTGGAAGCCGTTACAGATTCCCAGCACCAGACCACCGCCGACGGCAAATTTGCCCACAGCCTCCATCACGGGTGAAAACCTGGCAATTGCGCCGGTGCGAAGGTAGTCGCCATAGGCAAAGCCTCCGGGCACGATGATGGCGTCGCAATTCTCCAGATCGTGAGATTCGTGCCAGAGAAAAGTTACCGGCTGTTTGGCAACCTGCTGGATGGTCCAGTACGCGTCGTGATCACAATTCGATCCGGGAAAGATGATGACGCCAAATTTCATGTGTTTCTGCCTTCCGGCGTATTCTCGGAGACTTTTGCGTCAAACTTCGCATTCCTTGCGGTTAACGCATTTGACCTTCTTCTCGAGTCTAGCATGGAAAGAAGAGCCGTCTGGATTCCGGGGAGAATGCGAACCAGGCGGCTCACGGTATCAGAACATTTCTTCCGCTTCCGGTGGGGGCGGCGGGACTGGAATCTCGCCCGGCGGCAAAGGCGCGGTGGCCGGGCCTCCACCGGGCGGTGGCAGCTTGCGAATAAAAACCCTGTCTCCGAAGCCGACGGTCGATCCCCGTGCAGACTTCAATTGCCGCCACTGATCAAGCGAGAGCACTTTGCGAAGGTCGAGATTCATCATCGTGTACTCACGTTCCAGTTTGCCGCGCGCTCCGAGCACCTGATCGACCTGCGCCTCTACCTGGCCTTCATTGGGAACGTCTGCGTCAAGCAGTGTCTGGAGCTTGAGATCCTGTTTCTCCATGTCCGCGCCGTAGTCGATCAGCTTGACCTTGTGATCGTAAAAAATCTGATCGAGCTGGCTGATCTGGCCATCATTGAGCTGAAGCTTCTTCACCATTTCTGAGTTCTGCCACCATTTGCCGAGTTCACGATGGTAGAAAAACGTTCCCTTCTTAGGCATGCCAGGCGGCGCTGGCGCTTGCGACACCTGAGCCTGCAGATTCAGTGAGAGCAGATACACACTGATTACAGTGAAAAAGTTAGTCTTCATGATTCTGTTTTCCTTTATCAGTTGAATGGGTTTGATTATTTCCGTTAATTTCCTGGGCCAGGAGAGCGGCGGGTTCAAGCGCCTCCGGCCCATCGATCTGTACCGCGCGTTCAACGGCGAGCAGCAGTTCATGATCGGAGCCGTTCTGGTTCTGGACTTGCTTTGCCGGTTCAGATGCGGAACCTACGAACAAGAGCGTCATCGCGAGAGCCAAAACCGCGGCAATTCCTGCCCACGCAAGTCGAGGTGATGCGGGGGTTGCGTGGAGCTGGGCGGAAAAAATTCGGTCCCAGATTGCACTGTGTTGCTTCTCCCAGTATTCATCAGGACGTTCGCTCGCCTGCCGCGTCAAGCCGGGCAGATGGCGAAGGGTTTCTCCCATGTGCCGGTCGTCCGCGATAAACATCTCCTCGGGGACGTTTCTCTTCAATCTGCGAATCATCTCCATTGTTTTTTCCTCAACACTTCCCGCACCCTGGACGTTGCGCGAAATAACTGCGCCTTCACGCTTCCGATAGCCAAACCGAGGACTCCCGCGATCTCAGCAAGTGACATTTCTTCGGCATAGCGCAGCAGAAAGATAGTGCGTTGCTGCGCGGAAACCGCGTCCAGTGCTTTCCATACTTCTTTCAATTCCTCGCGCGCCAGCAGACTGGCTTCGGGAGAAGGCTGCGCTAACACAAGCGTAAACTTGCTATCGATCCGCTCCTCTTCTAATCCGACCAGCCTCTTCCAGAATGAATTCCTGCGGCTCTTGCCGTGGTCACGCACCAGGTTAACGGCGATTCGCAGCAGCCAGGTGTCAACCCGGCAATCGCCCCGAAAGCTGCCCAGCTTCTGGTAGGCGCGAAGGAAGCACTCTTGCGTGAGCACGTCTGCAAGATCATCATCCCTGACCAAGACGAAGATCACCCGATAAACCCGCCGCTGATGCAGGCGCATGAGCTGGTCGAAGCTCTGCGCAGTAATGACTTCTGACGGTTCCCGCACTGAGGTCAAGGCCGTGGTCAGAATCGTTTCCATGCGCTCTCTGTTCTGTTATGACTATGGACGAGTTTGGGGAAAACAGGTTTACAGAGCTTAAATCACGATCCGACCCTGAGCACGAAGCGAGTTAGAATGAACGCCATGATCGGACGTCCGCAGGCAGCTGAAGCAGCGCCTTACTACTTCACCTACATCAACCAGGTCACAGGAGAAGATCCCGTCGCTACTGTAGAGCGCCAGCTTGAAGAATCCCTGCCATTGTTGTCTGCGATTTCGGAAGAAAAATCGTTGCACCGGTACGCGCCTGACAAGTGGAGTATCCGGCAAGTGCTGAATCATGTCACAGACACGGAGAGGGCCTTTGCGTTTCGAGTCCTCTGGTTTGCGCGCGGTTTCGATACTCCCCTGGCCAGCTATGACCAGAACATCGCGGCGGTTGGCGCCGGGGCGGACGCCATCTCCTGGGCCGCGCACATTGAGGAGTTCCGGCGGGTGCGTCTGGCTACGATTTCCCTGTTCTGGAATATGCCGGCTGAGGCGTGGAGCAGAAGCGGCATCGCGAGCGACAATCGCGTTACGGTACGCGCTCTGGCGTATATCATCGCCGGGCATCTGACACACCATCTCGCGATATTGCGCGACCGATACTTGTAGGGGCCTCCGTTTCTAGTGCATGAGATTCTACGGTACCCGCTCCCGACCCAGTAGCGGAACTCGAGAGACACTCAATGTCGCTAGGGCTTTGGAACTGCTTCCATTCCGCCGCGATTATCCATTCCGCGGAGCCCCTTCACCCAGGTGATTTTGCGCCACTGTGGGCGAAGATTTTGCCTAAAGCCTGTTTTTCGCTGGACTACAGGATCGTCCTAAGTTCCTCCTCAACAAATCGTTACGTAGAACCGGAAGCCATTAGAACCATGCTCGGACTCGGGCATCAACGTGCTTTATGGATTCCATGTAGTTTCTGTGCTCCCAGGAGGCACGATGAAAAGCGCAAATGGATCGGAAGATTGGCGGGTTCTTTGCGAGATGGCCTCGAAAGAAATGGATTCCGATAAGCTGCTGGAGCTTGTGGCGAAGATCAACTGTGTGCTGGATGAACACAATAAGAGGTCCAGGCCCGGAAAGATCGAGCTCGAAACCATAATCCTGCCCCGAACGGGCGACACAGCAGACGAGAACCGTTATTCCTGCTAGCCGCTGAGCACCATTGTCAGCTTTGTGCCTGAGGTGAATCAATCCAGCGGCAAGAGGTATCCCGCTGTTCCGCCCAGCCGCCCAGCGAAGGTTTGGCCGTTCTGCCAAGCACTGGGCAATCGTGCCAGAGTGGAGGCCACAACCAGCAAAAAGACGGCGAATGCCCTGCCGCCTGATTTCACTTCAGTCATTCTCCGCCGAGCGTATTGGAACTTCCTGAAGGGACCCTCGGTCCACTCCGTTTTCATCCTGCAGGTGGAGGGAAAGGCGCGCAGCTTTTTCATTCGAAGGTATTTCGGTGGCCAGCGAGACCAGTTCGGCTGGACTCACATTAACTACAGGCAGGGATCCCAGGCTGGCACCGTGTTCGTCATACAAGCGCGCGACCAGACGTCCGGAGAAGAAGACCCCAAACGTACCCGAAAGTGTAACCTTGCCACTTGGTCCACGAGTCGTCCGCAGAGGACGCATGACTATGCCCGCCTCCGCAATGCTTTGAAATTTGCTGCTGCCGCGCGCAGGAAACCACTCCGTGTCCAGAGTGCAGGTTTCGCCCGGACGAAGACGGCAGAGCGGCGAATTGATTTCAGCTTCCAGATAATAGGGATTTTCTCCATCCGCTCCCGAACTCAACGAGGGAATCCCATCGTCGTTCACCCTCAGTTCGGAACCGTTCATCCAGAAAATAACCGATGCATTGCCCGGGTAAGGCTTGTTCCCCTCGTAGCGAAAACGCTCGATCATGGCATAGCTTGTGGCGCCGTCCACGACCGCGAGCCAGCCTACCGTCGAATCGAGCCACAGTTCGGCCGCTACGTGCGCGTAGTGCAAAGCGAACAGCCCATTGTCCCTCACCGATGCAGCGCGGTTCTCCGCCGGACCAAAGCGGACGTGATAACGATTTAGATATTTGCTGAAAGGGTTCGCGGGCGCAAAGGTCCAGAAGTCATGATTGAGGCGGGAACGGTCGCTGGCATCCGCCGTATCGTACTGCGAGACCGATTGCATCGACCATTCGACGTCGTGTCCCGAGATGTTTTTCATGACCACGTGGAAAGCGATGCGAGGCGAATCTGCGTCGAGCCGGATGGTGCGCACGAATTGAATTCCGGATTGCGGATCGGCCGGACTGGTGAGTTCGATCTCGCACTGCTGTCCTTCGGAGACTTTACGAAACGTGTAGGCGCCATCATCGAGCAAGTCGGATCCGCCCGCCCAGTGTTGTTCGTCATTGTTACCCTCTGGCAGGAGCCATATCTTGTCTCCACCGTAGTTGAACCATTGGCTCTGGGTCGGAGGCAAGTACTTGCCTTCGTACTTCGGATTTACGAAAAGAAATGGGTGACCGGCAAAAGACACTTGCATCAGTCGGCCGCCGTTCTGTGGAACTACCGTCAACTGCACCCAGCGATTGGAGATCTGCTGCGCGTGCCAGCCTTTGTAATCGACGGGTTCGATACGACAGACTGGCTTTGCAGAGTCTGTGTTCGCCTCCCCAGAAGCCGCCGTCAGGCATACAGCGAAACAGGCGAAACGCAGGGAGCGGAAGTTCAGCAGCATGTTTTCATCCGAGGCACTCGAATGATCTAATCGGTCGAGCGACAGAGGGTAACACGCGGTAAGCGATCTTCAAATAGCGCCACTGGCCGCCAAAGCAAGAAAAGTTTTGATCTGCCGCCAAGGCTTCGTGTAGTAATAGCAAGCTGCACCAATGCTAATGATCTTAAAAACTCTTCCAGCTCTTCCTCTCCTCGTCGCGGCGACCCTGCTTGCGCAAGAGCGCACCGTCGAGCCCACCTGGCTGCACCGGTCTGTTTCCAGTCTTGCTGAAGCCAGAATTGATGTCTCGACTTCCACCTGCCACTACAAGCCGATTTTCGGCGAAGGCGATCCGCAACGCAGGATTCTGCGAAATGTGTTCCGCTTTGGACAACTCACACTCGATCCCCGCGGCAGCTGCAACCCGAGTCTTTATCCACGCCGTGAGGAGATCTATTTCGTGCAGGCAGGCAAAGGCGTTTTGCACTACGGAGATAAAACGCCGGCTCTGCGGAAAAATGACTTTACGTATCTGCCTCCCGGAGCGAAGCATTGGACTTCGAACAGTAGTGAAGAGGCACTTACGGTGATCTTGATGAGCTTTGATATTCCGGAGTCCATCACAATCGGCACACCCGAAGGGCAGGTGCGAGTCGTGAATGTGGACGATCTCAAGGAGGAGACTGTCCAGGGTCACCCCACTTCGGTCTTGTACAAGCTGATGATCGGTCCGCGCACCGGAAAGCGCGATGCGATCGATGCCGCCTACGTAGTCACAAGCCTCTTCTGGATGAACTTCGCACCCGGGGGCACAAACTTCCCGCACCATCATGAGTCGGCAGAAGAGATCTACCTTGTGATTGAAGGCCAAGGGGAAATGGTGGCGGGTGGCGGAATGAATGGGGTCGAAGGCCGCCATCCGGCGCAAGCGGGCGATGCTTACTATTTCCGCCCCAACTGCACCGTGGGGTTCTACAACCAAATAACGCCGGGAGCCAAGGCACACATCCTGGCAGTCCGTTCGCGAGTCCTGCTGAACGAAGAAGTAGATTAGTTGCAAAAGCAGAATTAGGGAGAAAACAGCAACATGCAAACACGGTATTCAGGACGTCGATCATTCATGAAAATGCTGGCCGCTGCTCCGCTTCTCGGCCAGATTGCAGCGCGCGACCTGTACGCGCAAACCGCCAGTGCAGTAGGCAAGGATCCACGACAAAATGTTTACACGCGCCTGGGAGTCAAGACGGTCATCAATTGCCGCGGCACGTGGACCTATCTGAGCGGCTCGCTCGAATTCCCCGAAGTTCGTCAAGCACAGGTGGAAGCCGCCCAGCATTTCGTCAACGTTTTGGAGCTACAGCGAGCCGTGGGCCGGCGCCTGTCGGAGTTGACGGGCGCAGAGTCAGGGATCGTCACTTCAGGAGCAGCCGGCGCCATGGCCGCGGCAACCGCAGCATGCATGGCGGGTGCGGACGACAAGAATATCTGGCAGCTTCCCGACACGACAGGCCTAAAGCATGAGGTCACCATGGTCGGCGGCCGAAGCGCTTTTGATAGCGCCATTCGTCTGACTGGCGCCAAACTCGTACTGGTGTACTCCGAAGAAGAACTCGCCAACGCTATTAACGAAAACACAGCCATGATCTACACCACGCACCTGGGCGAGAAGCTGCAGCGGGAACTGGCCGTCGCGAAGGATCGCAAGGTCCCGATGCTGCTCGACGACGCAGCGGGTATCCCGCCGGTGGAAAATGCGAAGCTTTACGCCAGCATGGGAATCGATCTTTATTGCTTTTCAGGTGGGAAGGGACTTCGCGGGCCGCAGTGCAGCGGACTACTTCTCGGCAGAAAGGACCTGATCGAAGCCGCGCTCCTGAATAGCAGCCCGCGCGAAGGAGCCGTATGCCGGCCTATGAAAGTGGGGAAAGAAGAAATCATCGGCTGCCTGACCGCGCTGGAAACCTGGTTGAAGCTGGATGAGAAGAAGCTTTACGCCGAGTGGAATGCCCGCGTAAATCGTGTCCGCAAGCTGGTGGACATCGTGCCAGGCGTGACCACAGACATCCACGTCCCTGAAGATGGCAACCGCTACCCAACGCTCAATGTCTCATGGGACCAGCAGGCGTGGGGCTTCACCATCGCAGACTGTGTGCGAGAGCTGCGCGCCGGCAATCCCATAATCGAAGTACTGGGGCCGGATAATCCGAGTCTCGTTACTGCTGTCCGCGAGGGCAATCCGAACCCCAAGCAACCGAAAGAACCCGACCAGATTGAGCTGGTTTCCATGACGATCAAGCCGGGAGAGGAAATCGTAGTGGGACAGAGACTGCGCGCGCTTCTGAGTGCCGCTCAGAAAAAGAAAGCCAGCTAAGGCGAACTGGTGAGGAAGACACTCACTTCGATCGCAGTAACCTTTCTAGCTATAGTTGCTTCAGGCGTCGGCGCCGAGCCGGCCACAGAACGTGCCTCGCCGGTGATTGATGCAGGCGACTACCTCTACATTTCCGGACAGGGCCCCCGTCGGCCAGACGGTACTTTGCCTACGAGTTTTGCAGAACAATGCCGCCAGGCGCTCGATAACGTTAAGAAGGTGGTCGAGTCCGCGGGTCTTACCACCGCACATATCGTATACACGCAGGTCTACCTCGAGGACATCAGCAAGTATCCCGAGATGAATGGAATTTTCGGCAGCTATTTCGCCGAGCCTCGGCCCGCGCGTGCAGTGCTCGGAGTGGCTAAGCTTCCCGAACCCGGGATCGAAATCAGTGCCGTGGCCGTGCGCGATCTGGCGGACCGGCGCGCAATCAATCCGGGCGAGAGCAACAAAGGTGATTCGTCGTCTCCCGGTATTCTCACTCGTGACCGTCTCTTCGTCTCCGCGATGCCAGGCGTTGACGGCAATGGCAATGTTCCCAACGATCCTGCAACTCAAGTCGACCTGGCGCTCGATCGGTTGAAAGCAGTCGTGGAAGCCGCGGGGCTGGGCCTCCGCCACATGGTGTTTGTGAATCCGTATCTGACCGCACAGATACCTATGGGAATCATGAACGAGCGCTACGCCAGGCGCTTCGAGTTCGGGAACACTCCGGCTCGCGCGACAATCCAGGTGACGAGTCTGCCCGGCGGCGCGCACATTGAATATACCGCCGTGGCGGTGCGCGATCTGCAGCAGAGGCGCGCGGTGCGCCCCAAGAACATGCCTCCAAGTCCTACGGCGAGCCCTTGCGTCTTTGCCGGCGATACTTTGTACTGTTCCGCAAAGAGCGGATTCATCCCCGGGCCGCACGGGGGTGTCTACGCCTCCACAACACCCCATCAACTGCGGCAAACGATGCGCAATCTTCTCGACAATCTGGAAGAAGCCGATATGAGCTTTGATCAGGTCGTCGCCACAAATGTTTACCTTGACGACCTCCAAGACCTGCCCGTCTTTGATGATGTCTATATCCAGTATTTCAGCCCGCCGCTGCCGTCACGAACCGTGATCCAGCAAATTGCGCCAGCCGAGCGTAAACGAGACAAGGACGACCACTATCCCGATCTCGAACAAGTCTCCCTCATTGCGGTCAGAAACCGCTCGCGCCACTGAGAATGGTGAAAGCGAGTTAAAACGTTTGATCTACGGCAAAATGCCGGAATGGCGGGCATCACCGCCCAAATTATCTGCTTGATTCTCATCATCATTTTATGAGATCGTCACCGGATTCCGAGGGGGCACAATGAGAATCCATCGTAAGAATGCTGCGGCAGTTCTTCTGGTATTTTTTGTAACCCTCTTCACCTCAACCATCCTGCGCGCTGACGTAACGGGATCCATCACGGGCGTTGTCCGCGACCGCTCGCAGGCCGTGGTTTCCGGCGCGCGTGTACAGGTAACCAATGTCCAAACCAATTTCACCCAGCAGGCGACGACGGCCACAGACGGGTCCTTCCGAATCCTGGCGCTGCCTGTCGGAACCTACAAGCTGACCGCGACTGCCTCGGGCTTTGGCGTATTCAACGCGACCGATATCGACCTCAAAGTGAATGACCAATTGCATTACGACATCACGTTGCAAGTTGGGACTTTGCAGCAGCAAGTCAGCGTGGAAGCAAATGCCATACAGGTAGAGTCCGATAACACGCAGTTGGGCGACGTAATCGAATCCAAGAAAATGCTCTCCCTGCCCTTGAACGGCCGGAGCTACCTGGACCTCCTCGGGCTACAAGCGGGAGTTGTGCCGGTCACATCAGGCTCCATGCAGCAGGACCGTCCGGTCTCGGGGTACATAGATTCCCCGGGAAACCTTTCAGTGAACGGACAGCGCGAAACCTCAAATGCATTTCTTGTAAATGGCGGGGACGTTAGCGAGGGACGGAACCTGGGCGCCGGGTTAGTCCCCAACCTGGATTCAGTGGAAGAGTTCCGGCTGATTACCAACAGCTTCGACGCCGAGTACGGAAAGTTCAGCGGCTCGGTAATGAACGCGATCACGAAATCCGGCACCAACAGCATTCATGGAGATGTCTTCGAGTTCATTCGCAACGATAAATTCGATGCCGCGAACTACCTTGACCAGTCCAAAGCGGAGCTTCGCCGCAACCAGTTCGGCTATGCCATTGGCGGTCCCCTGTGGAAGAACAGAATTTTCTGGTTCACGGATTACCAGGGCACCCGGCAGGTAGTAGGCGCGAGCACCGGACAGATTCAGCTTCCTAGCGTCGATCAGCGAAATGGCATTTTCAGCGCCAGTGATTTTCTTGACTCGGACGGCAATCCCATCACCTCTGGTGTCAAAGGAGACTACTGGGCACAGGTACTCTCACAGCGCTTGGGATACACGGTCACAAACAACGAGCCCTATTATGTGCAGGGTTGCACTAGTAGTTCGCAGTGCGTTTTCCCGAACGCTGTAATTCCCAGCCCGTTTGTGGCGCCGGCCAATGGAATACTGCCTTTCATTCCGGTTCCGAATGTTCCCGGCACTGTGGATCAATTCTCGGACAATAGGCAGAAAAATCGCGTTCGCGACGACAAAGCCGGGCAGCGTATCGACTTCATCAGTCAGAAGACCGGCAACTGGTCGTTCTACTACCACTATGACGACTCGACCGTGGTAAACGCGTTTGGGCACAATGCCACAGTACCCGGTTTCGAAACTGTCACCCCCTCCCGGGCTCAGCAATTCGTGATCAGTAACACCAAGAATTTTGGCCCAACAGCCGTAAATCAGCTCCGCGCGAGTTTCTTCCGAACCGCCACAGTCACGGACAAACCGCAGAGCAGTTTCGCGAACCTCGCCGATCTCGGGTTTGTGACGGGCGTGGGAACACTGGGGATTAATCCATCCGGACCACCGGGATATCCCCAGTTCGTGCCGCCTCTGTTCTTCAACAATTTCACTATCGGCGTAAACACGTTGACGACTTTTCAGCCCAACAACACCTATCATGTTTCCGATGGCTTTTCGAAAGTGGTCGGGCCCCACACCCTAAAGTTCGGCGGCGAATTTCGCTACTTGCAGGTCAATGAACGTAATACCTGCGCCGCCAATGGCGATTTCACATTCGATGGCAGCGAGACGGGATCCGATTTTGCCGACTTCCTGATTGGGGCTCCTCAGAACTACAACCAGTGCAGCCAGCAGTTCCTGGACTCCCGCACGCGTTACGGCGGCGCCTACGTTCAGGACACATATAAGATGAAGTCCAATTTCACGCTAAACCTTGGCTTGCGGTGGGAAGTCAGCATGCCGTGGTATGACACACAGGGCAAGATCGAAACCATCGTGCCCGGTCTGCAATCCACGCAGTTCCCAACTGCGCCAAAAAGCTGGGTCGTTCCCGGCGACCCCGGCATCCCAAGCACACTTTCCCCCACGCGGTACAACAATTTCGCTCCACGCGTCGGGCTGGCCTACTCGCCTGGGTTCTCGGACGGGTTGGCAGGGAAGATTTTTGGTGGTCCCGGCAAGAGCAGCATCCGCGCCGCTTACGGTTTTTACTACACCTCGATTGAAGACTTGAATCTCTTCTATGAGGTGGGCGACGCTCCCTTCGGCCTCTATTGGGTCTCCCCGAGTCCCACCATGTTCAATGAACCATTCCGAACCCGCGCTGACGGAAGCCCGCAAGGACCGCGCTTCCCATTCACTTTCCCCACTCCGGGCAGCCCCGCAAATAAGACGCTCGATTATTCAGTGTATCTACCGATTTCCTTTTCGCCGGGATACGACATTCACAACCGCCTCCCATACGCAGAGCACTACGATTTGTCATTTCAGCGCGAGTTGTCAAAATCCACGGTGCTGACCCTCTCCTACGTAGGCACGCAAGGACACCGTTTGATCTCGCAGTATGATGCCAATCCTGGCAACGCCGCTCTTTGCCTGCAACTCAATGCTCTGGGAGCTGTGGATCTAACCACACAGGGGCCCTGCGCTTCCAATGGCGAACAGGACGTCTATAGCCTGCCTGTGGGAACCGCCGCTCCTGCTGGTGCGTTCACGGTCACGTGTCCCAGCAACGCGCCGGTTGGCAGCGTCTGCCTAGGCGGCACGCGGACCCACCTCGGACCCGCCTTCGGTGTCAACAACAGTTTCACTGTAAATCTTGCTAACTCGAACTACAACGCGGGGCAGATCACCATCGAACGAAAAGCCTCTGACCTGACATTCTTGGCGGCATACACCTACTCGAAGGCGATCGACAATTCCTCCGGCTTCAATCAATGGGTCAATTTTGCGAATCACCAGCTCACTCGATCACTCTCCTCGTTCGACGTCACTCACAATTTCGTATTCAGCTACAGCTGGGCCCTTCCCTTCGACCGCGCCTTCAAAAGTGCGCCTAAACGCCTCACGCAAGGCTGGAACCTTACCGGAATAACACGGTTCACCGGCGGCTTGCCGGTTGCGATCAGCCAGAACAGCGATGATGTCTCTCTGTTTGGCAGTGGGAACACCGACGTGCCCAATCTGGTCGGCAAGGTTCATCTCCAGGACCCTCGTAAAGCAGATGCAGACGGTAATCACCTCTTCTTCAACCGCGACGCATTCGACACGGGGCCCGTGGGAGCCTTCGGCAACGCCAACCGGCAATTCTTCCACGGCCCCGGAATCAACAATTTTGACATCGGTCTGATGAAGCGAACCGCTGTAACGGAATCCACAGCCTTCGAGATTCGCGCGGAGTTCTTCAATGTTGTCAATCACGTCCAATTCTTTAATCCGGACGGTAACTTCAGCATCTTCGGAGACCAGATGGGCGTGGTGACCTCGGCCAGGGACCCGCGTATCGGTCAGCTCAGCGCAAAGTTCTATTTCTGATTTGGTAGTGCCAGGTGGGACGTGTACCTGCTCGTCCCGCCTGGCGCCGCACCCCTCGTCAACGTTCTGATACGCTCTCCTCATGCTGTCCCGGCTGGCTCTCGTTCTTCTGATTTCGGGGACCTGCCTTGCCCAAACCGCCGCGAGCTATCGCCAGCAGGCAGTCAAGCTCTCGCAAAAGAAATCGTGGGAACAGGCCATCTCCGCCTATCAGAAAGCGATTGCACTCGAACCGAATGATGCTGCTACACACTACAACCTGGCCCTTGCGTTGAAATACAGTGGTGACGCGCAGCACGCAGTCGACGAGTTCCAGGAGGCGCTGCGGCTCAAACCGAAGTGGGCCGACGCGCATTTCGGCCTGGGAGCGGCCTTTTATGATCTTCACGATCAAGCCGCCGCCCTCAAGGAAATCCGCACCGCGGTAGAGCTCGATCCAGCCAACGCCTCAGCACATCGGTTCCTCGCTCGCATTTATTCCCAGCAGAACGATTTCTCTACGGCTCAGAGTGAATTACGTCAAGCGCTCGGCCTGAAGCCCACCCCCGAAATGTATTTCGAGCTGGGATTAGTGGAAGGACAGCTTGGGAATCTGGATGGCGCCGCGGCCGCGCTTCGCCGTTCCCTCCGGCTCAAGCCTCGATCTGGGCCCGCTCACGTGATGCTAGGTGTGACGCTGCGCCGCTCGGGGCATCACGCCGAGTCGCTCGCGCACTTCCGCAGGGCTGTCGAGATCGACCCCAAAGATCCAGACGCGCAGTTTAACCTTGGCATGGAGCTGAAAAGTTCAGGTGATTTAGCTGGTGCGATCTCTGCATTCCGTCGTGCAATTGAGATCAAGCCCGATTTCGAAAAGGCGCACTACAACTTGGGGATCGCTTTACGGGCTCGGGGTAACACAAGTGCCGCGGAGAAGGAATTAAGTGAGCTGAAGGCACTGCATGACTTTCGCACGCGTCTTGCGCAGGCAAAGTATCTTACCCTGCAGGGCGTTGAGGCGCTGAAGCAGCAGAAGCTTGATGATGCCCTGAAGCTCTTTCAGGAGGCTGTGGATCAGAGTCCCGAGTTACCGACTGGCCACTACTATGTGGGCGTGACATGGGAGCGCATGGGCGACGCATCACGCGCACTGCCGGCATTCGAAAAGGCCCTGGAGCTTAAACCGGACTATGCGCAGGCGCACTCAGGCCTTGGGCTGCTCTACTGGGGTCAGAATGATCGCGAGCGCGCGATGCAGGAATTCCGGCAGGCGGTCATGCTGGATCCTGATCTGGCGGAGGCTCATTACAATCTTGGTCTCGCGTTGGCGCAATCGAGTCAACTCGACGAGGCCGTTCGCGAGTTCGAGGAAGCCGTCAGTCTTGACCCCAAGTACACCGAGGCGCGTATACAGTTGGGATTGGTCCTGACTCAAAACAATGATCTTGCTCGCGCCGCTAACGTCTTGCGGGAACTCGTCCGGCGGAATCCCAATTTCGCGGAAGCTCATAACAATCTGGGACTAGTGCTCTTGCAGACGGGAGACGTCCACACGGCGCAAGCAGAGTTTGCTGAAGCATTGCGCCTGAAGCCCGCTTATGCGGAAGCGCACTATAACCTTGCTCTGGCTTTCCATCAGGATGGGAAAGAGGCAGAGTCCCGCGCGGAATTTGAGAAGGCCTACGCTATTTCACCGGAGTTGAGAAATGTGTCGCATCCATAACTGCGAGCCTCGAGGCACTCAGTGTTGACTTCCTTCCAGAAGCTGCTTCAAGTACTGCTGCCAAACCGCCGCATCGGTATGGGTGCCGTGGCCATGCGTGCGATCTGAGATCGGCAGAAGAATAAAGCGGCCATTCTTTACTTTTCTGATCTCACGCTCCGCAATTCCCAACTCGGGTGGATTGATAAAATCGTCGGCCGAGTTGATGAACGTAAGGGGTGCAGTAATCAAGTTGAGTTGCGGCGATGGATTGTAATTTCGCGAAGCACTCACCGCATAAAGAAAATCGTTCGCATCCAGACTAGTGGAAACCCGTTTCACAGAATCATCAAGGTACTTGTCTGCCTGTTCGCGTGTCGGCGAGTTCTTCTGCATTACCAGAGGCGCACTACCGGCGATCAGGAGAAAATCAGTCGAGATCTGTAACGCCATGCGAGGCTCGGTAGTGTAGTCCCCGTTTTTCCACTCGGGGTCCTGGCGAATACCCTCAATAATCATTTTTCTCCAGATGCGATTTCGTCCGGCAATCTCGACGGGTAAACAGGCAAGCGGCATAAGGGCATCCATGAAATCAGGGTAAGTCTCGCCCCACATCCAGGAGTGCATACAGCCCATCGAAGTGCCTAAAATCAGGCGCAAATGATTTACTCCGAGTCCCTTCTCGAGGAGTTCGTTCTGCGCTTTTACCATGTCGTCGTATTCGTATTGAGGAAAATGCGCTCTCAAGCCATCGCTCGGTTTGCTGGATTTACCGTGTCCAATGTTGTCCGGAAGAATCACGAAATAATGGCTGACGTCGAGAAGCTGGCCTGGCCCGAATAGCACACCCGCGAATTGCGGTGCGAGAAACTGCCGGCCTGAGCCGCTGGTGCCGTGGAGAATCAGGACCGCGTTGGTAGTCCGGCCATTCAGGTCCCTCGCAAGGTTGCCAAAGGTGTAGTAATGCAGGCGGAGTTCCGGCAGGGTTTCGCCGGATTTGAAATGAAAATCATGGAGGGCGAAATCCGCTTCATTTGGGGTTGGCACTTGCGTGCTTGTGGGTTGTTGCGCGAATGCTACAGGCGCGAGAAAGCATAGCCAGAAGGCGCCAGTCAGGACGACAAAGCGTGGCATCAGCGCACCTCCGCAATGAAACTACCACAGGCGAGAAGGATAGATCCGGGCCGGATTGTGCGGGTTGCGGCGAAGTGGGATCGCAGGGCGCCGTTCTCTGCAAGGTCGGATATACAGATTATTTACTGTTGTGCGGTTCCGTTCACTACGAGCGCAAAGGGAAGGTCCTCGCCGGTGGCCAGCTTGATGGTGGCGGAGAAGATCCATTGGTCCTGATCATTTTTGGAAAGTTTTGGCTCTTTGCCGGAGGGCTGAACAAGGCTGAGGGGGCCTGGATGCCTGGTGCCCGTGGCCTTGCGGCTGAGTTCGACGAGTTGGTCAAATTTGAACGCGGCATCGGGATCGGAGTCTGAGGCAGTAGGAACCAAAAGAAGAAAATCGCGATTCGGGGAAACACCGAGGTGATTGCCATCGTTCGGAATCAGCGCGTAGCGAAGCGTATAGAAGCCGGCGGGAACCTGTTGTCCGCGAAAATCGCCGCCGGGCTTCGTGAAGTGCAGAACGCCGACGAGCGTTGACTCGGGCAGTTCCGTGTAGATGACATCAGCAGAGTCTTTTTGTGGCTGTGAGGGGATAGTTTTCCGGAACCAGAGCTCCAGCGGAGTGCCATCATCGAGTACGAGACGGTAGCCCTGGGAAGCGAGAGTCTGCCGAATCGCGTCAGGGACGCTGGCGTCGTTTAGGGGACCGGCGCTCTCTACTTTGCCAGTCTGCGCCGAGCAGAGCAGTGAGAGCAGCAGGACGCCAAGCAGGGGCTTACCGGCCTTGCGCACAGTTGAGCGTGTGTGAATCTTACGGGATCTAATTCGCAAGCGGCTGTGTCTTCCTTACGCCGGGACTCGTGTCATTCCACTTTCCGCACCGGCGAATCTGTGTGAGAACCGTGCCGTGCCTTAGGCACTCGACAATTCCGTTCCACTTTACCCAGCGCTCACGCGCTGGGCTAATGAATTTCGCCGCTCCGCGGCTGCGCTTCGAGTGCTTTTGCACCACTGCACTTCGAAAATTGAGTCAGACACACTCTGCTGTGCTGGGCTTTCATGTTGCTCCGGTGCGCTGCTGGGGACGGCTTAGTCCCAGGGTTGAAACAAACGAACTCTCAGGGCCGCGTCGCTCCGCATTCTTTATCGCGCGAACGTGCCGACGAAGGCGCTGCGCTTGCCGTGCAGATCCCAGGAAGTCCCCAGTCCTGGCCCGCTGTAAGAATCGGTGAGAGCCACGGCTGGCATGGAATGCGCCAACTGGGTCAGCGGCGGATAGTACGTTTCTTCGTTTCCGCAGAGATGGTCTTTGTCGCCGATTGAGCGCGTCTGGATGGTAGCGAACTGGCCGGCGCGCAGCATGGCAGCGCCGTGGCGTTGCGCGTTCACAACCATTTCCATCTGGACCGGGAGTATCTGCTCGACATTGTTCAGCAGTTCTCCGCCCATGTGCTTCGCGAAATTTACCAGAGCCTGCTGCTGTTGCGCGCTGGCCTGATCGTCGACGAGCAGCACGGATTTTGCCGGATAGGGATTTCCGTACGGATCACCCAGGGTGGCGTTCGCGCGAACTGCCGCTGCAACAGTGAGACCTTCAAGTGGGACACCATCCCAGCTTCCGCTTTGGATGCGCCAGGCGAGAATAGCCTCATTGCCCACCAGATTTACTTCGCCGTTAGCGAAGCATTGGCCGGTGTAGACGTCGGCGCTGCGGGTTTCCAGGTAATCGCCGCGAATTTGCTGGGCGGCGGCAGGGATACAAATCAGAATTGAGAGAAGGACAGCGACGGTCAGATAACGCATAAGGTGCTCCTGGACATATTTTCCTATATCAAGGGGGGTTGAGAAAAGCCTCGGTACGGCGTGAGGACCGTGCCGTGCCTGCGGCACTCAACAATTTTCTGCATTTTACCCAGCTGCCCACGCGCTGGGCTAATGAATTCCGCCGCTCTGCGGCTTCGTTCGAATGCATATAGACACTGCACTTCCCAGAAATTAAGTTTTGCCAGATACCCTGGGCGATATCAGAAACCTCGGTCTGTTAAGCGGCAGTGACGTTTCTCACTAAAGGCCGAACGCACGCACCGCCCATCACGCGCATTTTCCGGTTCCGTGGCAGCCCCGATCTTTTGAGCAGCAGTTGCCGGGTTCGGCCAACTCTCCATCCGGACCAATGCAAGTTTGAGTGTGCAGGCACCAGAAAAGACCGTCATTGGAGCGCGGAACGGTCGGGTCCGGCTCGGAGAGAATGAACTGGCCTTTCCAGCGAAGTGCCGAGCAGAGGTTCGGCCGATTGGTGTTGAAGCGATCGGATTCGCGAATCATGCGTTTCCTCCCGATACCGCTTTCAAGATCGCGCGTTTCAGGGCAACGCGCGCCAGTTGTATCTTGTAAGAGTTTTGGCTGAGCGGTTTCGCGTTTGTGAGCGCAGCTTCGGCAGCCTTTTGTGCGGTATCGGCATTAATCGGCTGGCCAGCCAAAGCTTGCTCGGCTTCGGGCGAAGGCCACGGCGTTGGCGCCACATATCCCAGTACAACTCGAACAGATTGGGCGTTTGAACCGTTCATCTTTAATGCGACTGCGGCCACCGCCAGGGGCCAGTCGAAAGCTTCCTTCTGGCGGATTTCGTAATGTGCGGCTTTCACGTTCGTCGCGGACGGAAGCACAAGCTCGGTCACAATTTCGTCCGAATGCAGATCGTGCTCGCGCTCGTCTTCGGTCTTTGGAATTGTGAAGAATTTTTCCAGCGGCAGTTCGCGCTTACCTTGGGGGCCCTCCAGTCTGATTTTCGCCCCATACGCAATTAGGATCGGAACCACCGTCGACGGGCTGACAAACTTAGCGGGACCATCGTTTCCGAGAATGGCGTGGTAGCGGTTGTCACCATCCGCGACCAACTCTTTGCCGTTCGCGTCCTTTGCGAGCAATCCCAATCCGTTGCGGAAGTACCAACATCGCGGGCGCTGGCAGATGTTGCCACCGATTGTCGCCATGTTGCGGATCTGCGGACTGGCAGCTTCCATCAGAGCCTCCGCCAGAGCCGGGTAGTTCTTCCCTACATTGGCATCGTCGGCCAGATCTCCGAGTTTGGTCAACGCACCGATCCGTAGTCCCTGTGCGCTAGACGAGACGCCGTGAAGGTCTTTAATGTCCTTGAGGTTCACGAGGCGCTTGGGGGTGACAACATCATCTTTCATCAACGCCAGGAGGTCGGTGCCGCCGGCGAGAACTTCAGTATTTCCCCATGCTGTTCCAAGCAGGCTCACCGCCTGAGCTCTGGTGTTTGGACTGACGTATTCAAAGGCTCTCATCAGGCACCTGCCTTCTGTCCCAAAGCTGTGAGGACTCGATCGGGCGTAAGCGGCAGGAACGGCACGCGCACGCCGATGGCATTGGCTACAGCGTTGGAAATGGCCGCCCCAGGCGAAACCACGGGCGGCTCACCCAGTCCTATCACGCCCCGCTCGTCGTAACCTTTGCCGGTCATCATGCGGACCACGAGCTCAGGGATATCGCCGAGACCGGCGAGCCGATAGAACTCCATATCTGCATTCAGCATGCGGCCGGTAGTCGGATCCATGACCTTCTCTTCGAAAAGCGCATAGCTGATGCCCATGATCAGAGCGCCGTGACACTGGCTCTCAGCCGTTTTCAGGTTAACCACTAAACCACAATCCTGGACCGCCACCATCTTTTTCACTTTGACAATGCCGGTTTCGCTGTCGACTTCCACCTCGGCCATTTGCACACCACCCACACCGCTGTTGGTCAAATCAGGTGGCTTGCTCCGGTCGGGATTTTTGCCACGCACGGTAAGGGGCATTGCGCCGATCTTTGAGCAGGCCTCCTTCCAGCTTAGTGATTTGCTGGAATCGCCTTTAACACGCACCGTGCCGTTCACACATTCCAACTGGTCAGGTTGTGCGTTGAGTGTTGGAGCAACTTTTGCGAAGAGAGCGTCGCGGGCGTCTACGGCTCCCCGGCGGGTGGATGAGGTTACGCCGCCGATTGTGGTCGAACCACCGGAGCCTCCAGAAGGAGGGTACTGGGTGTCGCCGATCTGAAGATTGATCGTCTCCAAGGGAATTCCAAGAGTATCCGCGGCAACCATGAGAATGCACGTGCGGGTTCCGGTGCCTAAGTCCTGCGATCCCATTTTCAAATCAACTGAGCCGTCGGGATGAATGGTGAGATCGCAGTCGCTGCTGTGGCCCCGTCCGCCCCAGGTGTGGAACGACAGGCCAACGCCGCGCACGATGCCTTGAGCCGCAGTTTGTGATCGCGGATGCCATTTTTGCTTCCAGTCCATCAGGTCAGCAGCGATGGCAAGTTCCTCGCGATAGATTTGCTGGCGCGGTTTGGCAATATCGAGATTCTTGCCAAAGAACTCCACCGGATCCATGTTCAGCTTGGCAGCGAGGTCATCCAGCGCACACATGGTAAGGACCGCAGCCTGAGGATGATTCGGCGCACGCCACGCTCGCCCCGGTCCGATGTTGTTGCGAATGGCGGTGTGTTGCTTGCGCTGGTTGGGAACGGCAAAGACGTAAGGAATGGGAGGCATTCCACCGCCGCCGGGGCCGCCGGTGCCCCAGGAATCCGATTGCCACGCGACAAGCATGCCGTCTTTTTTCGCGCCTACTTTAACGCGAGCATATGCAGAAGGGCGTGCGCCGGCGGCTTTGAGCTCCGCATCGCGCTCGAGCATGATGCGAACCGGCTTGCCTCCGGCCTTCTTCGATATCTCTGCAGTAAAGATCCCCCAGCGATCTGGAGAAAACTTGCTGCCGAAACCTCCGCCCACGTGATCCTGGTGGACATGGATGTTGGTGGCGGGAATTTTCAAGGGCTCGGCCATCTGCCCGGGAATACCAGAGACGTTCTGAGTGGAAATGTGGGTGAACAGGTGATCCTGATCGGTCCACTCGGAAATGGATCCGTGACTTTCCAGGCAGCAATGCGTTATGACCGGAACGCCGTAAAGACCCTCAGAAACAACTTCGGCGTCTGCGAATCCCTTGTCGGGATCTCCCAAAGTCTGAGCAGCAGCTTTCTGATAGTTGGATTTAGTTTGGCCGGCAGCTTCCGGATGGAGGGTTGCGGAGCGCAGCGCATCCAGCACGGCATCGCTCGCGCCCTCTGATTTCATTTCACTGAGATCCTTATCGCTGGGCTTTGCCGTAAGTCCATATTGCTGGATTTGGCTCACCATCTGCTGGTTTGGAACCTGGTTATCCAGCATGTCCCAGATATCGTCGACGCTTAGGGGACCCTGTTCCTGGGCTGCGCCTTTGGGGGGCTCGGCGTCGCTTACCAGATGCGGAAGTTGCTGGTACTCGACCTTAATGGCACGAATGGCGTCTTCCGCTGTGGACTCATCAATGGCGGCCACTGCAACGACGTCGTCTCCTGCCCAATGGATGGTTGCGCCCTGCTTCTGAACAACGTGAACCGCCCTTACGCCGGGAATTTTTTCGGCGGCGCTGGTGTCTACGCTGACGAGTTTGGCGTGCGCGTAGGGAGAGCGCAGAACCTTGCCGTAGAGCATGCCGGGGCGATGGACGTCGTAGGTGTATTTGGCTTGTCCTGAGACTTTGGCAGGCGAATCGACGCGGCTGACGCGGGTTCCGATTATTGTGCGGCGTTCGGGTTCAGGCCATGCATAATCTGGCATAACTCAGGCTCCTTTCTGCGCCATCTGTGCGATGACCTGCTGAATGCCGTGATAAGTACCGCAGCGGCAGAGATTGCCGCTCAAGCCACGGCGAATATCTTCGGGTGTTGGCTGCGGATGATGGTCCAGAAAGGCTTTGCAGGCGACAACAAAACCCGGTGTGCAGAAGCCGCACTGGGAGGCATCATTCTCGACGAATGCCTGCTGGACGGGATGCAGCTTGCCATTCTGCATCAGGCTCTCGACCGTAGTAATCATCTTGCGCTGCGCTTCGATTGCCAGCATCGAGCAGGAATACATCGGCTTGTTATCCATCAGCACTGTGCATGCGCCGCATTCCCCAC
>QIAA01000191.1 GCA_003224905.1 Acidobacteriota bacterium | reverse complement strand
GACGCTCCGGTTTGGCACCTCGATGTCGGCTCATCGCATCCTGGAGCTGTAGAAGGTTCCAAGGGTTAGGCTGTTCGCCTATTAAAGCGGTACGTGAGCTGGGTTCAGAACGTCGCGAGACAGTTCGGTCCCTATCTGTTGTGGGCGCAGGAGATTTGAGAGGGTCTGTCCTTAGTACGAGAGGACCGGGATGGACGAACCTCTTGTGATCCAGCTGTCATGCCTATGGCATCGCTGGGTAGCGAAGTTCGGTTGTGATAACCGCTGAATGCATATAAGCGGGAAGCACTCCTCAAGATGAGATCTCCCAAGACCGTAAAAAGTCTATGAAGGGCCCAGGTAGACTACCTGGTTGATAGGCAGGATGTGGAAGTGTGGTGACACACGAAGCTTACCTGTACTAATCGCCCGTTCGGCTTGACCATAAAATTTACTCGGTGCATGAAAACAGCCGTCAGCACTTAGCTGTCAGCTTTCAGTTCGAATCTGTTCGAAAGCTGCATGCGTAATCAGCGATCCGTCAGAACCTGGACGGGACTGAAGACAAAGTACTGATGGTTGTGCGCCGAACAAAAGCCCTGTAGAGACGTTGCTTGCAACGTCTCCCCCCATCTATTCAGTTGTGAGGTCTCGTCCTCGCGCTCTTTGAGAGTTTGCTGGATCAGCAAGGCGTCCGCCCTGGCACGAACCAGCTAAGGGCTCGACAGCTGACAGCCGATTTTGTCGGTGATCTTACCGCGGGGGATCCACCCGTTCCCATCCCGAACACGGAAGTTAAGCCCCGCAGGGCCGATTGTACTGCACGCGAAAGTGTGTGGGAGAGTAGGTCGTCGCCGGCATATAAACAAAGGCTATCAACAGAAATGTTGGTAGCCTTTTCCTTTTGGTGGAAATGTGGCCATGTGGCGCGGGCGCCCTCGCCCGCGAAAGGGAATGGACCGAAGATTTCTTTCTGCGATCGCCACCGGTTTTCAGTCCCGGCTTCCTGGCGCGCCGGGGCAATCGCCGCGCATTCAGAGCTTCAAATCCGGGCTGATCCACAACCACCGATAATCCTCAGGCGCTCTCACCAATCCCGCCTCTACCGGATTCTGTTGGATGTACTGGGCTTTTTCTTTCAAGCTTTCCTCTGACCTCAACACATGATCAAAAGATTCCTCCTCCCACACCGGGCCGGAGATATGAAGGAGTTTGTTAATCCGATGAGCAGTAACGCCCTTCAAGCATTGCAGAATGCCCACGAGCGGAAAGGGCCAGCCGTTCTGGTCCCGCAGCGGCGTGAGCAGCAGATGAACATGGTCAGGCATGATTACGGCTGCATGCAAGTGAATCCGAGGTATAAGTGTGGCGCGGGGCCCTCGCCCGCGAAGCGAAGGATGCCGCCTTCCCTCAAGCAGTGTTGAAATACCAACTCGCGACCTTCTGGCGGCAGCACTCGCCGCGCCCCGGTGCAGAATGTGATGAAGAGATTTGAGTCGGCCTTCTGCAGATGTGGAAGCCTTCTATGATAGCGATACTTGGCGAGCATCGCTGCTTCGGTGGACATGGGTTGTGTGGGGCGGCCGCCCTCGGCCGCCAATAGTGAGCATTATTCCTGTTGGGGCCAACCCTTTGTCTGTGACGGATGAACATCTTAAAAACTGTGCTTTGGAGTGAAGTTCGGTTTTTCGCGGGCGAGGGCGCCCGCGCCACACGTGTCTGGGAGAGTAGGTCGTTGCCGGCATAAATAAAGGCCACGTTCAGAAATGAGCGTGGCTTTTGCCGTTTTGGGAAGATTCATCGTACCCTTATCAACCTTGGAATTTCGTCGCAGAAAAGGAAATTGCAGGATGAAAAGCGCAGAAGCATTGGCGCTCCGCGCGGACTTGCAAAGGCGTCTGGAGCAATTGAAGCAGAGATTGGTCAAGAACGCTCGCATCCAAGAAGGCGATAAGCCGGAAGAGGAGCCGGTTGAGTTGCAGGCCGAGCTGGACAAATCGGCGCAAGAATTAACCGTGCTCATTCAGAGGATCAACCGAACGAACGCCGGATCGCGATTCGGCGACCGGACGATCGCGGACGCGCTCGCTGAACGGGACGTTTTGAAGATTCGCTATAACGCATATCGTGAACTTGCGTTTGCGGCCTCAACGACTCAGGGTCGCACGACACGCTCTGAAGTGAAATTCATCAGCACCGTGAGTGTCGCGGCGATTCAGCGAAAAGCAGACGATCTCGCGAAGCAGCATCGGGAACTCGACACGAGGATTCAGGAATCGGATTGGCTGACGACGTTATTGGACTAGGACGAGCAGGTAGTTGGTAGTTGCCGCAACGAGAAGTGAGCACAACCCTACGGCGGGGCAATGCCGACTCGGCGGTGCGAGGGCAGCACTAGACGGTTCGATTCCGTCCCGTACAGCGTATGCCCAGCACGGCGTACAAACGCACGGGGCATTGTTACGGTGTATTACCATGTGCTGGTCTCGGTGCGGCGGCGAGGGTGGGTAAGGGGCACTCGTCCAAGTTTTGCCGGGCCGACTGTAATGACGCGAAAGTGTGCGGGAGAGTTGGTCGTTGCATAAATAAAGGCCGATCATTGAAACATGACCGACCCTTTCCTTTTCGGATTCTGACCGCCAGGTGAAACGCATTCTTGATTCAGCTCAATGAGGAAGAAGCTGTAGCAATCGTTTCTGGTCCGTGACAACGAATAAGGGAATGGCTGTCGTCAATAACAATTTGAAAGAAGGCCACTCCCTCTAACGTTGCCGTCGAATCAATTTTTCCGGTCGACGGCGATTCGAAAACCAAGATCTTCCACAATCCGCCTCCACTCACCCCACCAAAGTTCTTGGGTACGTCGGGGAGCGAGGTATCTGCCGTGAAGTCAAGAAAATCAAAACCGTTTCGTGAGTGGGAAAACGGAGCTGAACAGAAAAACGCGTTAATCAGTATGTCAGCATAGTTCGGAGTTGGAAACTTTCCTGAGGCGTGCGGTGCGCCAACGATAACCCAAGTTTCAAGGTGAGTCACGGTTGAGGCGATCTTTTGTTGCTCAGTAGCGCCTTTGAAAGATAAGTTGTAGAAGACCCGGAAAGCCTTAATTGCGCCCACGTGCTCCGGAGGAATACGCAGAAATATTATGTCTGGCCCCCATTTAGTCCAAGCAACTGGCTTGAGTGGGCCAGCCGGGGTATCGATATCCATCAGGAATCTACGATTTAGATCTTCGGGGAGGCTGACCCCCATTTTGCTCGCTGATTTTAAGACTTCTTCCCACACATGAGCTGCCGTGAGGATGTAGGAAGAACTACTGATCTGGATAAGAGTGCCACTCCCGGCAAGTTGAAGGGACTCACCTTGTTCTTGAGCCGTCACCGCAAAGAGCGCTACGGTAGAGGCGTAGGATTCGTACAGGATCGAGTCGCGTACCTCTGCCGACTGACGTAAAGCAGCTTCGATTTCTTCAATAGTCATACATAGCACATGGCGGGCGGACTCACCTTGAACCCTATCACCCCTGCGCAGAATTCCATTGACTTCGCCTCGCCGTTTGCCCCATAACAGAAGAAGGTAAGTTGATCCTGGGTTCCGAGAAGTCACTGCAGTGGTAGTCGCCTCATCCCTGTTGTTCGGCTATCGTCAACGTCGTACCGCATCCAAAGTTAACCCGTTGCGGCTCAAGATTTTGCATGTAAGTACCTTTGCTGCCAAGATTTTACGTGGTGTCGAGCAGCCTCGACCCAATGAACTCAAAGATTTAGCGTGTCCTACTAGCGGGCGCAACGCCGGAATGGTCGAATTTCCACAGCTAAGTCCTGTGTTGTCTAGATTTTACCAGCAACTCCTTTTAACTCAAAGATTTTGGCCATGTTCTCGCGCTAACCTGATGATTCCCAAAGATCACGGGGGAAGGGGTATACACCTAAAACAACGCCGTCGCGCGGCGGGTCCAGGTCTTCCCTTTGTCCCTGGAGATGTTCTCCATGTCATTCACGTAGGCGCCGGCCTGGGTGAGGACATGGTGCAGGTCGTTGCCGATGCTGATGAAGGTGAATCCTTTTTCAAGAAACTCGCCCACGCGCGCGGTGCCGAAGAGAAACAGTCCCAGGATGACGTTGTTCTTGCGCGCGTGCTCCACCAGCTTCTGCGTCGCTGCGCCCAGCTCGGGCGAGGTGTACATGTGGGGAAATTCGTACTTGTTGTAGAGGCCCATCGACATGCAGAGATCGTTCTGGCCGAGAAAGAGAATGTCCACGCCGGGAACGGCGGCGATTTCCGTAATGTTTTCGATGCATGACGCGGTCTCAACCTGCAGCGCTACCATGCCATCCTGATTGTATTTTCCGGCGTAGCCGAGCAGGCCGGCCTTGTTCATGCTGCGCTGCGGAAAATAAACCGAGCGCGTTCCGACCGTCGGATACTTGGCGCAGCTCACGGCCTGGCGCGCTTCATCCGCGGTATTGATGTAAGGAATGAGGACGCCGTCAGAACCGAGGTCAAGCGCCTGCTGTATGCCGGGGCGGTCGTCATAGCCGCCGACGCGCACCATGGATTTCGCGCCACCGTTGCCGATGGCGCTGAGCATGGCGGAAAGCTTTTCGTAACCCATGGGGCCGTGCTGGGTATCGACCAGCAGCCAGTCGTAACCGCTGTGGGCGAGCTGCTCAGCGACGGTGGGGCTGTGAGCGTTGAGAAACAGTCCGAATTTGGGTTTGCCTTCGCGCAACTGCTTCTTGAAGTCAGTGCCACTAAGGGTCTCGGGCATGGAGCCTCCTGGGATGATGAAAGATGAAAGTCCCATAGTGTAAATGAGCGGCAATGGTGATCGATTCTTTTTTCGATTGGAGAGATGACCCAGGGACAGAAAACTGTGGGCGTTGTGAGATCGACAAGATGTCAGGTACGTGGTATACGCAAAGTACTTTGGAAGATAAAAGCGCTCGTCGAAAGTGCCGCCGGCCGAGTGCCGTGAGAGCTGGATGAATCAGTTCCTAAGTTTGATTTCAAAGCACGGATATGTGCTTGTCGTCGCGACCGTGTTCGCGGAGGCCATCGGACTGCCGGTGCCGGCGGCAATCGCTTTAGTGGCTGCTGGAGCAGCGGCGGCGGCGGGCGCACTTAGCACGCACGCTGTTCTTCTCTTCTCGTTGGCCGCGATGGTGCTGGGAGATCTTTTGTTGTTTCTGCTGGGGCGCTACACGGGATGGGGGCTGCTCGGTTTTCTCTGCAAAGTTTCGGTAAGTCCGGAGACGTGCATTTTGCGTTCGGCCGAATCATTCTACAGGCGCGGAAAGATGACGCTGCTGATCGCCAAATTTATTCCGGGCGTGAACACAATGGCGCCACCACTGGCCGGAAGCATGAATATGCGGCTGGACCAGTTCCTGCGCTTTGACCTCGGCGGGGCTGGCCTTTACATCGTTGCCTACTTTGGTGTGGGTTTCCTGTTTCGCGATTTTCTGGTGAGCATCATGCAGGGTTTCCAGGCGGCGGGACGAGCTATTGAAACTGTCGTGCTGATCGCGGTTCTCGCTTACATCGCATATCGGATATGGCTATACCGTAAGAACTCCATGTATCGTGTGGTGCCTCGCGTGCAGGTGGAGGAGTTGGCGCGCAAGCTGGCGGAAGAGAAAGAAAACATTCTTCTGGTGGATGTCCGGAGTCACGGGTATTACGATGCCGATGCTGCTCGCATCAAGGGGTCGATTCGGCTCGAGCCCAACAATCTTGCGGAAGAAGTAAAGACGATGCCGCGAGAAAAGAATATTTATCTGTACTGCACTTGAGCGCGCGAAGCGACCAGCGCCCGGGTGGCGCATCTGCTGCGGGAGAGAGGATTCAATGCGTTTGTAATCGTGGGCGGGCTGGCCGCATGGCGTAAAGCCGGCCAGCCAGTCGAGTCGGTGCCGCGCGATGATTTGGTGAAGCTGCCCACGTTTTCGTAGGGCCGATCTGGGATTTTATCGATCGGTTCTCAGTAGTCAGTTCTCGGTTCTCAGTTGTCAGCAGACGTATCCGAGTAACAACCCTCTATACTCCAGAAATGGGTTCGTCGAAAGAAATCGAGATCAAATTTCGCGTTGAGAAATTGCCTGCACTTACACGGGATCTTCGAAAAGCAGGGTTTCACGTGGTGACAACGCGAACTCATGAGATGAATGTACTTTATGATCTTCCCGATCGGCCACTGCAAAAGGGTGGCGAATTACTGCGGCTGCGTAAGTACGGTGCGGAGTGGGTGTTCACGCACAAGGCAAAGAGTACTGAGGGGCGACATAAGACTCGCATTGAAACCGAAACGGGGGTTGCTGATGGCAAGAAGATGGACGCGATCCTGCGTGCGCTAGGGTATGAACCTACATTCCGCTATGAGAAATTCCGCACCGAATGGAGCGACGGAAAAGGGCATGTGGTTGTAGACGAAACGCCCATCGGGAACTTCGGCGAGATCGAAGGCCCGCCGCGCTGGATCGACCAAGTGGCACGATGCCTTGGCATTGCAACTAAGGATTACATAACGGAAACGTACGCGGGATTGTTTTTCAAATGGAAGCAGCAAACACAAAGCCCAGCAAGCGAGATGACGTTCAAGGCGGCTTGCGCCGGGAAACCGATCAGCTGATTTCCAGGTAATAAAAACGCCCGGCCAACTGGCCGGGCGTCGTGAACTTCAGCGGCAACATTATCCAACGTGCTTATCGAGCGCCTGCTGGATGGCGTCTTTAGGACGATAACCTACAAGCTGTTCGACCACTTGTCCGCCTTTGAACACCAGCAAAGTGGGAATGCCGGTCACCTTGTAACGCATTGGAGTGGCGTTGTTCCGGTCAACATCCATTTTACCGATCTTTACTTTGCCCTGATAGTGCTGCGCCAGCTCATCGACGATTGGTGCGATCGCCCGGCACGGCTGGCACCAAGCGGCCCAAAAATCTACCAGCACCGGCTGCTCGGATTTGAGCACTTCCTGGTCAAAGCTGGCGTCTGTTACTTCGATGATTCCGTTCGCTGCCATTCTGCCTCTCCGTTTACCGCCGCTGCATTTGCTCAAGCTCTGGTTGATCAGCGGGACTACGTTCGTTTTTATCGTAGCACTTATATTGGATGCATGTCAGCCCGCAAGGTCGCAGGGGTGCGGCTGTTAGACGCTGCGCGGGAATGGTATGCAACGGAGCAAATCTGGCCAGAACCAACCCAGGGCAAATTAAAAGGCGTCCTGAGCTTTTCAGTTCAGGACGCCTCGGCAGCCCTCCCCCAGAACTGCCAAACCACAATACGGATACTAGGCTGTAGGCGTCGGGGTGTAAATGTCACTTCCGTAATCGGCGCGGGGCTGATGAGTAATCGAGGAACCAGTGCCCGTCGTAACCACGATGAGTAACGTATAGACGAATGGACCGAGCTATTCCCTTTAGAACAAAGGAAGATGATGGTCCGGAGGTAATCTGCTGCTTCGGGCCGCTTGAGAGGAACTACGCTGAGATTAGATTTGCACAGCCGCCGACAGTTTCACTTGTTTCGCCAGCTTTGCCCGCCATCGCTGGTCAACCACGTTTGATCCTTCGTGATCAGTTTGCCGTGGAGCGTGTCCGCGAATTCCAAACCGATGATATCCGCGGTTAGAGCCTGGCCATCGAGCGTAGGTTTCAATTCGATCCAATGTTCGCCTGCGTCGGGAGAGTGAAAAAGCGCTCCGGCTCGACCACCCACCCAGACATGCTGGGCCACTGTGGCAACTGATTGAAGGACGGCCTCGCTGGGTAACGGAACATTCTGCCAAGTCGTACCGCTGTCAAATGAGCGTTGCAGTTTGCCTTCGGAGGACACCGCCCAGCGCGCATTGGCTGCTGCGAAGAGCGTAGCGGCCTGAAGTGTCACTGCCTTGTTGCCTGCTCCAGAAGTCTTGGAAACGGAAGCCATGCCGCCCGCAGCGCCAGCCGCGATCTCGCTCGACGGGGCGGGCTTCGGCGCAGCTTTGGCCTTACTGACCGAGGATTCCGTGGTCTGCACGGCGGGAGCTTCCGCCATCACCGTTACGGTTTCGGCTGATTTCGCCAGATACTCCCGCAGATCGTCCTTCCGCATTTCTCTTTGCCGAGATGGAGTCTTCACGTCTGCAACGGACGAAGGCGGAGGCGAAGCAGCCATTTGCGAGATTTTCTCGGCGGGCAGATCTTTCTTTAACTGCGCGACCTCATCAGACATTTGCTTGTCCGAAGCGCCAGGCGCCGTGTGAGCAATCGCGGCCCTCGCGTTCTTTTGCTCGAGCTGATCGAAAAGGGCTACGTTTCTGCCTGCGTCAAGGTCGCGCTCACCCTTAGGAGAAATTCGCGATTCAAGTTTGCCTCTTGATTCGGGCTTTGTTCGTGATTCAACGTTGTTATCCGCTTCCTCCTTTCGCGCATTGGAGGCGTACAACTCCTGTGATGGCTGAGGCGGTGGCGCGACACGCGCCGATTGCGGTGCCTTTGTGGAAACTACCGAGCTCCGCTCTTGATAATGCAATCTGACGGCGGCGCCAACGATGACTACGCACGCGGCTACCGCACTCCAACGCAACATCGGCCAGCTCATCCAAACGGGTCGTCGAGCAACGGCGGGCAGAGGCGAATCGGCAGCAACTTCGGGCATAGCCAACGAAACCACATCGCGACACTCAGCGCACGAAGCCAGGTGTTCGAGCAGATGAGTGCGTTCGTGCTTTGTAAGAGTGTTCTCCGAGAAGGCGGCCAGCAGGTTTGCATCTGGATGCTCTTTCGCCGGCATTGCCAACCCGAGCCGCTCCTTTACGACTTTGGGGAGTTGTTCCATGTGTTATCCGGTGCCCTCGCCCGCCCGCGCCTCCGCCTTCTTTTCAGGGAACGGTTGTGTGGCTAAATCTTGCGCCAAGCGCGCACGAATGTTCACACGCAAGTCACGCACATCTACTTGCAATGCCTCTTCCGCCTGGCGTTGGCTCATGCCTCTGCGACGCAACGATTTCACAATCTGCTTTCTTAACGATTTCGCCAATTTATCCAGCTTGCGGCTGATGGTGGATTCATGCACGCGGAGCATGCGCGCAATTTCCGCCAACGTACGCTCATCAAGGTAGTATGAGGCCAAGATGAAACGTTCCTCGGCAGGAAGACCCGCAAGAGCCTCATCTGTCGCTTCTTCGATCCTTCGATCCGGAGCGGTGACCGGCTCGGGATTGCTTGTCGCGAACTGCACTCCTTCCTCGCTTTCTTCATCCAGGCTCACCAGTTTTCGCTGTTTGCGATAGCGATTCACATATTCCTGCGCGATGACTGTGCGCAACCAACCTTCGAGTGAACCACGGCCTGTGTACGACGCGAGCTTGGAACTGCGTTTCCCATCGCGTTCTGTCATCCCGTAGAGATCGGCGTAGATCGAATCGGCCAAGTCACGCGCGGCGGAAGCCTCCTTTGTGATGTAACCGGCAATGTCGTAGAGCTTCTCGCGATAACGCAGAAGAAAGATTTCCCAGGCGCGCTCATTGCCGGCAGCACAAGCCCTGGCCAGGACAAGTTCTTCTATGCGCAATGTCGCGTGAAACTCGGCAATGTTACGCGGCTCTCCGCCAGCGGCATGTTTGGCACAGATTTCATTCAGGATGGCGGCGAACTGGTCGGGCCCAAGGCCAACTTCTGCGGCCTTGCTTCTTTCATATAGTTCGGTCATGGCGAACTCCGACGCTGGAGATACTCCCGCATCGGATTGGACACCGCGGCCGTTCACCAGGTTCACAAGCTCACGCGATGCTACCAATTTTTAGACGCAAGAAGGTGAAATTTTGCCGTTCGTATCTCAACAGGGTATGGAAGAGGCCCTCGGACAAAGCTGAAAGGCCCAGTCATGTACGGACCGAGGTGTCCTTTAACTCTGGGGAGGTCAGGATGAAACGCAAACTGTGGATTCCAGCTTTTTTGGCGGTTGGGCTGGCGCTGGCGATGCTTATTCCGTGCTTCGTGCGGGCCGGAGAAGCTGTTTCAGGCTCTGGATACAAGGTTCTGCCGGCTATTAAGCATGGCAATCTGACCGTATTTCCGGTGGTCGCGGCGAAGTCACACGATACACAAGGGTTTCTCACGCTGGACGAGGGGCTGCGCTCGGGCGAGGTGGTAGTAACGGAATCGGGTATAGCCCGGCCGATGATCCGGCGCCGCCACCCGATCCCAATTTCGCCGGGCGGAGCACAGGTGAACCAGCTTGTATTGATCAATAATTCGCAACGGCCTCTACTTCTGCTGGCAGGCGAGATCGTTACGGGTGGCAAGCAGGACAGGGTGATCGGCAAGGACCGAATCGTGCCGCCGGAAAGCGATCCGGTTGATCTCAGCGTGTTCTGCGTGGAGCCGGGGCGATGGACCGGGGCGTCGATGAATTTCAAGTCGCTCGATGCTGCCATGGCGCAACCGACGGTCCGCGCAAAGGCGATGGGAGCGAAGAATCAACAGCAGGTATGGGATGAAGTGGGGAAGTCGAAGGATGCGATGGCCATGATTGTGCCAGCTCCGGCGGCAGAGCCAGTACGAAGCACCACTTCCTACGCACGCGTGATGGCAAATGACGAAGTGAAGAAGCAGGTGGACTCGGTTGCCGAGCCGATCCAGCACAACTACCAGAGTCTGATCAGGCAGCTACGCGATCAGAACGCCGTCGGAGTAGTAGTCGCGGTGAATGGCCAGATCGTGTGGGCGGATCTCTTCGCAAGCACGAATCTGCTGGAAAAGTATTGGCCGAAGCTGGTGCGGTCCTACGCTGCCGAAGCAGTTGTAACCAGAGCCAAAGGTGGAGAAGCTGACCTGCGATCCGCGCAAGAGTTTATCGAGCACATGGAGGGACGGCATGAAACCGTGGACAGCGAACCGGGGCTCTATCGTCACACCGAGATTGCAGGAGACGGTTTCCGAGCTTTTGAATTGACTTCGCTGCTGCCCAAAACCGGTTTCGATTTGCATGTGGCCAAGATGGCGGAGTAGACGTCACTGAGTTATTTGCGGAAAGCAGACAGGTGCTGGGCTACACACTTGTGTGCGTGAGAACTCAGTCGTGCCTACGGCACTCGGCAATCTTGCTCCACGGAATCGCAAAGAGTCGAGTTTATGCACACTCTAGATAGTGCTGTAATACCACATCCGCCATGCTTTGGACTCGTTGGGTAGGCTCTGTCCGGTGATATCGTGCAGCGCCTGATAAATCCAGACATGCGATTGGGCGTCGAGTGAGGCGTCTTCTGCATAGTCCAGAAGTTTGGGAATCGCGGTGTGGCGTTGTTCAGGAGTGAGCATGCCGGAGTGAGCGAGGCCGGAGGCGGCGCGTTCGCGGACGACCGGGGATGGATCGTCGCGGAAGGCATGCAGGAGCGGGACGATTGTGTCGTCCGTGCCAACGTAAGCCAGACCTTCCACGGCCCAGTGCCGTACTTCCTCATTCGGGTCCTGCAGCTGGTTTATCAGCATCTTAAGAACGCGCTGTTTCTCAACGCCACGATTGGCAAGCAGTCCCAGCTCCCAAAGCGCCCACACACGCTGTGATTGCGCGGCGGACTCCGCCTGGCGTGAAAGGTGCTCCACGCTTTCGGGCGTCCTCGCCACATTCAGAGCTGCGAGATCGATGTCTATTGCCGCGGAACGGACGTGAAGATCGCTGGAGTCGAAAGCGCTGGTGATCAGGGAATTGAGCTTTGGCGTGAGCCGAATTTTTCCCTGCCATCCCGGCACCCTGGATTGAATCTGATCAATCGCGCCTTCATGATGATTCACCGCTCGATCCAGCAAGACCTGCGCCTGGTTTTGCGGACTTTCATGTTCCAACTGTCCTAACTCCTCCGCAGAGAGTAGCGCGGCGCGAGGAACAGGCTGCGTCTTTCCGCGCATGCTCAGGAATTGCGCAACGGACGGCAGCAGGCCTCGGGCGCTGGCTGCGGCCACGAGCGCCGCAAGCACAATTCCGGCAATTACGGCGAACAGAATTCGCCAGCTTGCCGCCTGCGGATCGATCGAGCGATCTGGAGTTAGATCGGAACCCGGGCCTACTTTCCCGTACTCCCGCGTGGGCTGCTGGTTCGGATCTCCTTCCCAGGAATGCATAAGGCGAGTGTAAGTGTCGTGTCGAGTGCGGTAAAGTTACAGCAGGGTACTTAAGTTATTACTTTGGAAAGTGTAACCATGAAAACAAAAGCCTTACCTGCGACTGCAATTTGTCTGACCTTAGTCACGTTGTCGATGATTACCTGGGCCGTTGCTGCTGATTCTGGCTATCACGTGGTCAAGACGTATACGTTGGGCGGGGAGGGCGGATGGGATTACCTGACGCTGGACAGTGCGCCCCGGCGGCTCTACATCTCCCGCGCCACACATGTCATTGTGATCGACCCTGATTCTGGCAAGTCGATCGGCGATATTCCAGATACTCCTGGGGTGCACGGTATTGCCCTTGCGCCGGAGTTTGGGAGCGGGTTCGTCAGCAACGGGCGGGAAGGGACCGTCAGCATTTTCGACATGAATACGTTGAAGACGCTGAACAAGGTGAAGGTCGGCGAAAATCCGGATGCCATCCTTTATGATCCTGCGAGCAAACGGGTTTTTGCTTTTAACGGGCGCAGTCATGATGCCAGCGTGATCGATGCGGAAAAGGGCGCGGTTATTAACACTATCAAGCTGGATGGGAAGCCGGAGTTCGCAGTGACGGACGAGAAGGGAGAGGTCTTCGTTAACATCGAAGATAAAAGTGAGCTCACGGCGATCGATTCGAAGAGCTTGCAGGTCAAGTCAAACTGGGCGCTGGCGCCCTGCGAAGAGCCGACAGGGCTCGCCATTGACCGCAGGAATCGTCGGCTATTCGCCGGGTGCAGCAACAAGCTGATGGCGGTGGTGAACGCGGACAACGGCAAACTAATTACCACACTTCCCATTGGCGACGGCGTGGATGGAACTGCATTCGATCCGGATAACGGCCTTGCGTTCGCTTCATGCGGAGAAGGGGTGCTTACGGTTGTGCACGAGAATTCGCCGGATAAATTTTCCGTGGTGGAGAATGCGGCCACTCAACGCGGGGCGCGGACTTTAACGCTCGATCCGAAGACTCATCAGGTTTTTGTTGTCACGGCGAAATTTGGCGCGCAACCAGCGGCAACCAGCGGGCAGGCACGGCCCCGACCGGCAATTCTGCCGGATAGCTTTGTGGTGCTGGTGGTGGG
>QIAA01000299.1 GCA_003224905.1 Acidobacteriota bacterium | reverse complement strand
CAGCTCATCTTGAGAGGGATAGGCCGTCTTTGCCGCGGCCTTGAACTGGAAATCGATCAGAGTCGAGACTGCCACCGAGACAAAGATAGCGCCGGCAATCAACTGGAGATATCGGGAGGCTAGGATCGAGGCAAGCGCGCCAGTTTGTTGGATAGCCTTCGTTTCTCTCGACGTCGGGATTTCCTTCACCGCTGCGGTTTGGAGCTCGCTCAGTTCATTGCCCGCCAACCAAACCACTCCAAAAGCACCGGCAAACAGTGCTCCGATCAGCCAAAAGAGCTCGTTGGTTCCCATAAACAGGTTAACCGCCCATCCGCTCCCAAAGCCACCCAGGATACCTCCGAGTGAGCCGCCGGCGGCAAAAATTCCGAACAGACGTTTCGCTTCCCGTGAGGTGAAAATAAGCCCGGCAAACGTCCAAAATTGGGCCACCGAAAGGACACCGACGATTGCGGACCAGACGTAAAAAGCGTATATCGCCCAGGCATAATTAAAGACCACGATAAGAAACCAAAATATGATCACATTAGCGATGATGAAAGCATTTGAATCTAGAATGAGACGGTAGAGTGGAAGCTCTGATGTATAACGGGTGTAAACAGCGATGATGACGCCCGCAAGAAATGCGGCCAAGAGGTAAACGTAGGGAAGATGGTCGATCGGAAAGTGGCTAAGAAAGAGAGAATCCCTGGCAACTTTGATGACGTTATTAGCGGCCAGCAGAAAAAAAAGCAGGGAGACCATAATGCCCACACGCCTGGCCTCCCCGGGGCGGATGTCAAGAAAGCGTGACAAAGTGTTTGTCAGAGAAAAGTGATTCATTAAAATTAACTGTATTGCTATTTTATAGAGACGTTAACACCACGCTCCTTCCTTGGTGTCTCTAGCTCATAAATCAGTTTAGATTCCACATTAGGCCTATTTCTACGTGCGCATCCTTTCTCCGCATCCGCAGGAGCACAGTGACGCTTAAAGCGCCGAATCCCTACCAAACCACGCCCCTGATGTGATCGCCGCCGTAAGCGCGACGCCATAGGCGATCAGGCCGAAGGCGAGCGCCGCGAACAGCCAGCTGAGTGAGCCGGTTACCCAAACCGCAAGCCAGCCGCCGCCGATCGCAACGATGACGCGGAGGAATCCGGTCAACAGGGGCCAGAAAAGTCGCGCGGCGCCCTGGGATGCAAAATAGAGCGCCATGCCCAGGCCAAAGAATCCATACGTCGGTCCGACGATCCGCAGGTAAGCGCTACCCGTTTCGATCACGCGTGGATCGGGACTGAATAGCGCGAGCCACGACTGTGGCCAGAGCGCCGCGATCAGCCCGAGCGTCTCGCTGATTGCGAAGGCGATGGCGCCGCCGACCAGCGCGATGCGCAGCGCTCTTTGTTTTTGGCCGGCGCCGATGTTGGTTCCCACAAGCGCCACCAGCGGCGCGCCCAAGCCGAAGATCACCGGTATCAATAGATATTCCAAGCGCACGCCGGTGCCGTAGCCGGCGACGGCGTTAGTTCCGGCGGCGCCAGCGACCAACGCCGTGGCGAGCGCTATGGTCAAGTTGGTCTGCAACGAGGTGACAGCGGCGACGGCGCCCACGGCTAAAATATCGCGAAACAGCGGCCAGCGCAGAGGCGTCAGGCGGAAGCGTGCCAGGTTGCGTCCTGAAAGGATGTACCAGACTAGAACCGCGGTTCCCGCCGCGTAAAAGAGGACAAGCGCCAAGCCAGCGCCCGCAACGCCAAGCTCCGGAAAGGGACCAACGCCGAAGATCAAACAAGGCGAGAGCGGTACGAGAACAACCACGCCCGCAGAGATCACCATAGCCGGCACCAGCATGTTGCCCGTGCCACGGATCACACTCGCCAGCGCGTTCATGAGCCAGAGTAAAACATTCCCTGTAGTTCGCCGCCTGTCCCACCCAATGCGCGGTATATCGTCGGGCCGAATACAAGCATGACGATCGAGAAGAAAGCGCCCAGCGCGACGTTGACGACAACCGCATGCATGACCAGCGCGTCGGCTTCATCGCGACGCCCCGCCCCCAATGCCCGCGCGACCGCGGAAGAGATGCCGCCGCCCATGGCTCCGCCGGAAACCATCTGCATCAACATGACAACGGGAAATACCAGCGCCATGCCGGCCAGCGCATCGGTGCCGAGATGGGAGACCCACCAGGTCTCGATCAGCCCCGTAGACGCCTGAGCCAGCATGACCAGGATATTGGGCCAGGCAAGACGCAGCAACGTAGCCACGATGGCTCCGCGCAGTAGTTCGCGCGTGCGTGAGTCGACTTCAGCCGCTCGCGACGGCGTGGCCATGGGAGCGGCGGTTACGGCCTGGCGTTATTGTGGTCTACGCCGCGCGTCCGTCGCGACGGCTGACGACCGTGTAGCGGCGGCGTGTGCGCTCGCTGGCGGCAGGGCCGGCGGCAAACACAAAGTCGCGCTCGTTGAGCGGTCTACCGCTTCGCCGATCGACCAGCACGGGATCTGCTGCTCTCTGAGTCTTTCTGTCGATGAGCAATACGCTCGCGCCCTCGGGAGCAAAGTGTCTGTTGCCCCAGGCGAACATCGCAACGATGACCGGGCGAAAATCGCGGCCCATGTCGGTGAGTAAATACTCGTAGCGCGGCGGCCGTCGGCTGTAGCGGCGGCGTTCTAAAAGACCGGCATTGACCAAGGCGCTCAAACGGCGGGTCAGCATGTTGGGCGCGATGTTCAGGCTCTTCTGGAACTCGTCAAAGCGCGTGAACCCGTGCAGGGCGTCGCGAATAATCAGGATGCTCCACCACTCGCCGACTCGCTCGAGGCTGCGAGCAATGGGACAGGCCATCTTGCCAAAGCTTTTACGTTGCATACACAAAACCTACAGTAGTAACTATCATTATGCAAGTTACATGCCCACACAAATCCGCACCGAAAGCAATTGCCGCGTCGGCCGCCGCACTCCTTTACTATCATGATGCAAGTAACTCGGCTGAATTAGAGCCGACATTTCGTCAGGGTGCCGATACATGGGCAAAACATCTCGCCACATCCGCCGCTGGCCGAGCTGCGACATTTGGAATGATCCTTATAGTGCAAGGATTCCAGATAACCAATCGAAACTGGCACATTCGTTG
>QIAA01000004.1 GCA_003224905.1 Acidobacteriota bacterium | reverse complement strand
CGGTTTCATCACCGTGCAGTCCGGGCAGCCGCTGGCCATTTTCAACGCCAACGGGCTGCTGGTGGACGGCAATCCGCGACCCAACGTGATCTGCTCTAAACTCACGACCGGCTTGAGTTATCGCGAGGCCGCCGAGACGGGAGGGGCAGTCCTGAATCAGGATTGCTTTGGCGATCCCGGCGACAACATTCCCGGCAACGCGCCTCGGCACTTCTCCAACCTGCGAGGCGATGGCATCCGCAACGTGGATGCTTCGCTATCCAAGGAATTTACGATCCGCGAAGGCAAGACCCTCCAAGTGCGCGCTGAGATGTTCAATGCATTCAATCATCAACGCTTTGCCTTCCCGGATTTGGGTTCAGGAGATGGGGCTTTAGGCCAGGTTACTTCTACCACCAACAACTTCCGCAGAATGCAGTTTGGAGCGCGGTTTCAGTTTTAAGAGAGTGTTCTTTTGACCAGGCGGACCTCGGTAGTGCGGAGGTCCGCCTAGATCGCCTGGAGGCTCCCGGCAGAAATGCAGCGTCGATCGTTTCTGAAGACCGGCGTCACAGCAGGCAGCTTAGCTGCCCTGGGGATCGGCACCGAACCGCTGCTTGCCCACGTCCCGCCTCATAACTTCGATCGATATGACTTTGGCTCGGTCCCTGCTGTTTCCGAACGACTGTATCAAGGCCCGTTCTCGGCGGATGACTATCCCAGCTGGAATGTGGTCATGGCGCTTACCCCTTCGCGTGAAATCGTGGCGAATTATGGAATGGGGCTCATCACGTATGTTTGCGACGAAGTGGGCCCGGCGAAGAAAGAGGGAGAAACCCTCGCTGAGTCGATCGAGAAGCTGGTGAAGATCCCGCTGGGAACGAAGCTCTACATCCGCGTCAATTGGAAAGACGTGCAACGGCAGGCGGGAAAACTGGAATTATGCGAACACTGGGAACTCACGTTTGATCTGGCGCGGAGATATCAGAAGAGGGTCGGCTTTCGCGTGATGATGAGCAATCCCGACATTCCTGATTCACCCCTTCCGGAATTTCTGCGCGACAAGATTCCGATGGTGAAGCTGGGAGAGTGGCAAAAACGAACCCGATACGAACCTCGCTATGATGATCCCGCATTCCAGGCGGCATTTCGCGAGTTGGTCGATCTACTGGCGGATGCGTACGACGGCCATGCTGACGTGGAGTATGTGGACACGTTCATGTATGGATTTTGGGGCGAAGGGCACACATGGCCGCTTGAGTCCAATCCCTTCCCGGACAATGTAACCGCAGAAAATACCTTCGTCAGCATGCTCCAGTATCAGACTGAGCGCTGGAAGAAGACTCCGATGCTGACCAACACCCAACCCGATTTCAGTAAAGTCGGGAATTCTGAGCTGGTTGATCGAACGATTCGCAGTCTCAATTGGCTGCGCACGGATACCATCTTCATCGAAAACGAGCAGATCGAAGCGCTCAGCAACCGGCCGCCCTGGACGGGGGTTTCGGTTGAGGTCGGCATATCCGATGGCTCGCCGCAAAGTTTGCGGATCGACGACGGCGTCACATATTCCGACAATGTTATTCACCACGTTCAGGACGTCGCGCCCTGCTACTTCTCGTTGTGGAATTGGCACCGCATTCAGGCCGATCGCCTGCTCAATTACCACAGCCAATTTCCCGATGTGCTGGAAGAACTCGCGCGCCGTATCGGATATCGCGTTCGGCCGTCATGGGTCTGGAGTTACGAAGAAGGCGGCTATCCGGGATTGATCATCGGGTTTGTGAACGACGGCGTAGCGGCTGTTCCCGGCACCCTGCGAATTTCGTTGCAAAGTGAGGATCGTAAGGTGAACGTTGCCGGGTGCCTCGATGCGGGCTATCCGCTGCCTGGAAAGGTTCGGCAGGCGAAGTTTGCACTGCCAAGGGGAACGAAGTGGAAAGGACTTCGATTGCAGGCGGAAATCGAGGTCAAGGGAAAACGCTATCCGGTGAACTGGGCCTGCCGGCAGAAACTGAACGAAGACGGAAGTTTGACGTTACGAACAACAAACGGTGTGGGCAATGTCTAGCTTCTGCATAGTGGGCGCTCCGGGACACGCGAACAGGATTGGAGCAACTACGCCACATCGGCGGTACGGCAATGGCACAGCGCCGCCCTTGACAAAGGGCCGGACGCGGGGGAAAGTTGCCATTCGAAGTAAAACGAAACTACTACCGAAAACTATGGCCGGGGCCAATGGAATGCTGAATGAGGAACGGCGGCGCTCGATCGTGGAGATGCTGCACCGCGATGGCCGTGTGCTGGTCAAGGACCTGGCCAAGAACTTTCGGACTTCGCAGATTACGATCCGCAAGGATCTGGAAGTGCTCGACAGTCAGGGAAGGATCCACCGCACGCACGGAGGCGCCTTGCCCGTGCAGACAGAAGCCTTGCTGGATCCAACACTGCGCGAAAAAGAGAAGCTGCATCGCAAGGAGAAGATGAGAATTGCCGCAGCGGCCGCGGGGATGGTGGAGGAAGGGCAGTGCGTGCTGCTCGACTCGGGCACGACCACGACAGCGATTGCGCGGGCGCTAAAAGACGTTGGCAAATTGACTGTCATTACCAACGCAGTGAACATCGCGGCCGAACTGTCCGGCACGAACATCGAGGTCATTCTTACAGGGGGGATGCTGCGAAAGAATTCGTTTTCGTTAGTGGGGCCGGTGGCGGAACAGGCGTTGCGTCAACTGAGCGCGGATATTCTTTTCCTGGGCGTGGACGGGTTCGACACCAAGGCGGGACTGTTTACCCCGAACCTTTTGGAAGCGCAAGTCAATCGCATCATGGCAGAGATTTCTCGGACCACCGTTGCCGTTTTCGATTCCAGCAAGTTTGGCCGGCGTAGCTTGTGCAACATCATGCCAACCACCGACGTAAGCCATGTCATTACGGACAAGAACCTCGGAAAGCGGGACCTACTGGCGATGCGGGAAGCGGGAATAAGAGTCACGCTGGTTTAGTTGGGGCTTCTCGTGCGGTATTCGTAACCTGTATCGCATTCTCTCCGGAGAGACGGAATGAAGCGAATGGTGGTTACAACTATGCTGCTAGGCCTGGCTGCACTTCAGACCGGCAGTTCGGCCCAGACGCGAAAACAAAACTGGACCCACCTTGTCCGCATCGCCGCCTGGGGTCTTCATCGTCCTGGCGATGCTGAACGTATTGTTCGCGAGGCCAGGGAAAGTCACGTTTTCGGAATCGAGGTCGACAACGATGTTACCGGCCGCTACGAGAGCTTTCTCGATGCTTCGGAAAAATTAAAAGCTATTCGTGACGTGGCGGATGCGACCCACAGAGCCGGCAACCGGGCTTTCGTTTACATCGCTGGTACTGAATGTATTACGGCAAATGCCGAGAATACCCCACACACCATGGGCAAAGACCATCCTGGGTGGTTGCAGCGCAAAATAACCGGGGAGCCCGCGACCTTCGGGGGTGGCACGGCTTTTTGGATTCGCAAGGGCGACGAGGATGTCTGGATCACTCCCTATGCAACCGAATGGCGCAAGATCTACATGGAACGGGTGCGACAGATCGCAGCGACCGGCATTGATGGCATTTACGTGGATATTCCGTACTGGATGACGCATTTTGATGGATGGGAGGACAGTTGGGCGAGTTTCGACGATTACACCGTCGCCGCCTTCAGGAAGCAGACGGGGCTGGACGCAAAGAAAGATTTGAAATTGGGTTCGTTCAGCGATCCTAATTTTCGCAAGTGGATTGAATTCCGAATTCAGACCTTCGCGGACTTCATGGCGGAGATTGATCGCACGGCAAAGTCGGTGAATCCGGAGATCAAGACGATTCCCGAAATTTATCCCGGAATCGAAGAGGAAGCCGTGCGCGTGGGTGCAGATGTGTACAGCCTCTATCCGGTAGTTGATGCCATCGCGCATGAGTACGAGTTTGGCAGCGGCGATCACATGGCTTCTTCGCGAACTCTGCTGGACTGGTTCCGCTACCAGGTGGGCATGCAGTCGTTCCGCGCCTTCGCGGATGGGAAGGCGACCTGGATCCTGAATTATTCGTGGGATGGAGATCCGAAGGTCGACAAGCGAGAGTCCATGCAGAACCTGGCCATGTCTCAAATAATGGCTGGCGCGAATTTCTGGGACGCGCCCGGCCACACAATGGCTGGGTCGAACGATCTACCCACACGACGGGAGATATTTGCGTGGATTGCGAAGTATGAAGAGACATTTTTTCATCCGCGTATGCCGATGCACCCGATCGGGGTTTATTTCTCCCCTTCAACCCGAAATCTTTTCGCGAACGAGTTCATTCCGTCCTATCAAGGCGTTCTGATCCTTCTCATGCAAAAACATCTGGAATATCAGATCGTTACGCCTCGGACAGCGGCAGATTTTAAGGGCGAGACGCTCGTACTTCCAGACGTGCAGTTGCTCTCAGAGAACGAGCGGAACACATTGCGCGCATTCGTTGAGCGTGGAGGAAAGCTGATCGTGACAGGGCACGATGCGATTCAGTTGCCGCCTTCCTCGAGAGTCGTTCGTCTTTCGGAGTGCCCGGGCAAATCCTACATGAGGGCTCTGAACCGTGATTTCAGCGGAACGAGCCCAGCACTGGCGCAAGAATTCTTGTCGAACTTGCAAACGACTGCGGTTTTGACTGTAGAAGCTTCGCCATCTGTGGCCACTCATATCGCGAGTGTGGATGGCTTGCCCTACATCTTTTTCGCGAATTTCAAGGGCCTAGTTGGAGGCAAGAATCCAGTACAAAGTCCGGAAACCAATGCCCGAATCGTTGTCACCAGGTTTGCAAGAGTTTACTTTTTGCCTTTTCTCGGGGATGTTGAGGAACTGAAAGGCACGAGCGGAAAGAAAAAAATTACCTTCTTGGTTCCCCCAATAAATAAGGGCGCGGTTGTATGGTTGAAAGTTAACGGATGCGCAACACATGGTCTTGATGTAATCTCCGCTTCGCCTTAAGAATCCTTTGGGATTCTAACCCGCCGGACCAATCGCTGGAATTTCGGCTCTGATCCGGGGAGCCGCCATTCGGTCGGGAATCATTTTGCCTTGGAAAAGTCTTCGACAGCGAACAGCTGGCCATTCCCCTGCGCCACGCCCATTCCGACCGTATCCATGTCAGTATCCAAAATGTTTGATCGGTGCAACGGGGATTTCATCAGCCGGTCATGGATGATTTCTGCTCTCCGACCCTGATCGACATTCTCTGAAATCCAAGTAAATCGCACTCCGGCCTGGTGTGCTCGCGTTGGAAGGCTTGGCTCGCCCGGAAACTGATGGGAAACAGAATTGTGCCTGAGCATTTCCGCAGCATGCTTTCTCGCAGCAGCCGCTAGAGACTCGTCCCACTTCAACGTTCTCAATCCGTAGCGATATCGTTCGCGATTGGCAGCGTCGAATAGTTCAAGTTCCGAGCCAGACGGCTTGCTCAACGCCCAGAGTGCAATCGAAAGCGAGCTGAGACCGATGAAGGTTATGATTCGCAGTCGGGTTGCGCCAGACATCGAATTCTCCTGAGTTGATTAGCAGTAGCCAGTGGCAAACTCAACCCTACTTCGTATTCTCCGGGCAATGGGAAGACCTACGCAAAGCGAAAATGAATGGAGACATGACTGGGGTCACGTAGGTTCAGAATTATGCAGTGCAGGATAAAACCATCAGTTCCGTCACTTCGCCACATTTTCCAAAAGGGCGTCCCGGCGGCGCGAAAAATGTAAACAAGCAATGACCAGCGGGGTTGCGGTTCTACGGTTCAGAGTGCAAGGTTTTCTGATCGGCAACGTGTGATACCACGAGATTGCAGCGCGAGGAGTAGGCAGACAGCTCCGATGCGTGGGTGTAAAGCTCCATTGATTGCTCCCGGTTCAGTGTACTGCTACAAGGCAACGTTGGTTGAAGTTGAATCAGGAGCGCGACAGGGTGCGTGGATGTTCAGTGAGGATCTTAAAGCCGCGCGACAGCAACTCATGCTGGGGAACGTCCATGGGAGGGAACGTCAATTCCTGATTCGCAGATACTGCGGAACGAGGTTGAACAGATAGAAGTTTACGGCTTCGTCGGTAATGCCGAGACCTGACAGTACCTCCCGCGTTTCTTTTTCGGAAGCATAGCTCTGAACTGGCTTTGAATTGTGCTGGGGTTCGCTACGGCTACCTGAATTCTGCCGTTGTGCAGTCCGCTGACCCTGACAATCACCACCATGTATATTCACCGTCAAGCGGCGAGCCGAGCACAGCTAGAGTTCCCATTGTTCTTGCTTCAAGGCGGCGACTTGGCCGACATCATCGGGGCCTGCATTTGTGGCTATCGAACTTTTCCTGCATGTTCTGCTCAGCCTCTACTAGTTTGAGCTCTCGCGCAGTGAAGAATTTGATATGGCATCTCTCGCAAGTCGCCAAAAATGGCGTCTTGCCCAGGTTAAGGAGCTAAAACAGCGGGGACGCTCGGCGGTGCTTAGTGGCCCTTGATTGCAATGTACTCGATTCCACGGGCTATGTGACCTTTGTTTCAAACTCCGCCACGAGCGGTAAGTGATCGGATGCGATCAGCGCCTTCCGACTTCGGTGTAAACGGAAATTCCTCAGCGAAAGCTCCTCGTCATAGTAGAAATGGTCGAGATGAAACAGCGGAAGAACTCCGGGATACTGCGCGCATGAGGTAGAAATGCCCGCGGTTCGACTACTTCAAAAGCATCTCCCATCAGCCGCGAGGCCAGGCCGCGAGTCCACTCGTTGAAATCCCCGACCACTATCTTCGGGCCGCGGCACTCTATACCCTTCAGCACCTCGTCGCTTAGTAATTTTCGAGCTTGATGACGCCTTTCCATGAAGCTTGTCCCCAGATGGACATTAAAGACGTGCAGCACTACATCGTTGCTGAGGACTACGTCGGTGCGCAAGCAGCCGCGCCGTTCGCGATGGCGCCATGTCACGTCGTAATTCTGGCAGACCTGCACCGGAAAGCGGCTCAAGGTCATGTTTCCGTAGGGCCCAACATGCAACCTGCGTTTCTCTCCAAAACACCAGTCATACCCCGTGAGTTTGCTCTTAATTTGTCGAGCTTGGTTGAGCTCGCCGTTTTGTACGTGGAGAACTTCCTGGAGTGCCACTACGTCGGCGTCAAGTTCGGCGATCACGGCTGCGATGCGCTCCGGACTGGTGCGTCGGTCGAGCCCCCGGCATTTATGGATGTTGTAGGTGGCGACGCGAATGCGGATAGTCATTGCTGACGTTCTACCACCCACCCAACCCATTCCAGCACGCGCTCGAAGGGCGAACGTTTTTCCCACTCCGCCAACATCACGCGCCTTGAGCGGGAGGCGTCGTCTTCGAAATCCTGGGTGAGTCTCGTGGCCACTTGCGAATTGAGCACGGCGAGGTTGATTTCGTCATTGATGCCGAACGAGCGGTTGTCGAGGTTGGTAGACCCGACCACGCTCCATATGCCATCGATGATCGTGATCTTCGCGTGAATCATGGACGATTCATATACCACTCCACGTGCCCGCCTGCGTCTTTCAGTGGCTTGAAATACCTCTTGCGCGTGGAAAAGCTTCCCAACGCGTCCATCACCAGGTTAACGTGCACACCCGCCCTTGCACGCTCAGTAAGCACCTCCAGCACGTCGTCGGTTACCTTGCCCTTGTGAAAGATGTAAGCTTCCACGTTAATGCTGTGGCGCGCCTGGCGCATGGCTTCCAACTCTGCCTGGTAGAAGTTTTCGCCGTTCTCGATCACCTCGATTTGATTGTTACGCGTGATTTTGGAACTCACCAACGCTTCCAACTCATTCAAGAATACCTGCGCGTCAACGGCGACTGCGGGACGCGCGACAAGCGAATATTCCAGCCCTGGTCGAAGAGTCCAGCGAGGATCAACATACCTAGCGCTAAAATCGAAATGACAGCGACTATACGAAGGGTTCTGTGCCGCTCGAATTCCTGCGCCAACAAGCTGTCACCCTGGATTTTTTTGCGACTCTTTACACGTTTGGTCTGCGTCGGCAAAACTGCGCCTCTCTGGTCCACAACTCTGATGCACACTGTTTCCTGCAGGATGGCGAGGTGGGCGCCGGCGACAAAATCGTGAAGGTTGAAGAAGCGAAGTAGCGAATGACCGTCGCAGAGGTCAACGCGCTCCTAGATTCGCCCAAATGCGCTCTACCACTTCGGTCAGCGGCAGGTCTCCATCATGTACCGCCAGCTCAATCAGTACCACGTGGTTATGGAAGTCGCTCCCGAAGTTTCCCGCAGTACCGAGGCGTTGCAGAATATTTACGTTCGCGCGTCCAACGGTACGCCCGTCCCTCTCGCAGCATTCGCGCACTTCGGCCCTTCCAACACTCCGCTAGCCGTTAGCCATCAAGGGCAATATCCATCAGTAACGCTCTCCTTTAATCTTGCTCAGGCGTGGCGCTTGGACAAGCCACGCAGCTGATCGACCAGGCCGAACGCGCGATCGGATTCCCATCAACGATCAATGCCAGCTTCCAAGGCACAGCGGCCGCGTTCCAAAGTTCACTTGCCAGCGAGCCGGTACTCATCCTGGCGGCCCTGGCGACGGTATATATCGTTTTAGGCGTGTTGTACGAGAGCTACATCCATCCCATCGAATCTGACAAATGATTGGACGGTCCGGAGAAGATCGCGAAACGCTTTGCGGAACTTCAGCGCGAGATCAAGAAATCAAAGTAGCCGCCAATCGGCTGGGGCCCACGACTCTGCCCTAATTAAACAAAGCGCGCACGGTGCTCTTTCAGAATGCATTGATCCATCACTACAAAAATTCCGGCTTGCCGCGCTTTCTCGGCGGCGCGCTCATTGATCACGCCTTCCTGCATCCAGATGGCCGGCACCTTTAACCGAATCACCTGGCCCACAATCTCCTCAACGTACTCCGGCCGCCGAAACACGTTGACGAGATCGATTTTGTCCGGAACGTCGAGCAGCGACGCGTATGCCTTTTCTCCCAACGCGCCGTGAATATTCGGGTTCACCGGAATGATTCGATACCCCTGAATCTGCATATACGCCGACACCCCGTGGCTGGGCCGCAATGGGCTATTCGAAAGCCCGACCACCGCTATGGTTTTTGACCGCTTCAACAGTTCGGCGATGGCATCGCCCTTGGCCTGTGCCATCATCGCTTTCTAGCCTCCTTCAAAGGCCGCGGATCAATGTGGAATCGTCTCTGTTCACATCTCCACGCCTTACTACTGAGTACAACACTGGCATGATCACCAAACTGACGAGCATCGAAACGGAAAGTCCTCCAATAACTGCGATTGCCAACGGCTTCTGTAGTTCGGCGCCGGAGCCGAGACCCAAAGCTAAAGGTAAGAGCCCGAACAGGGTGCACAGAGTGGTCATCAGTATCGGCCGCAAACGGATGCGCCCGGCCTGCACCAGGGCGTCCGCCACGGAGAGTTTGCCATGCAGGCGCTCGTAATACTCGAACAGAATAATTCCGTTCTTCACCACTAGGCCAACCATGAGCACGATTCCCATCAATGAAGAAACATTCAGCGGCGTTCTGGTCAGCAACAGCAAAAAGAACACCCCGACCATGGAGAGCGGCGCGGCCGAAATGATTACTAGTGATGGCAAGAAGGCGCGGAACTGAATCACCAGCACCGTGAACACCGCCGCAATCGCCAGCCCCAGCACGAACAACAGGTCGCGAAACGAACTCTGCTGGCTTTCGTACTGCCCCCCGATCTCGTATGTATAGCCGACAGGCAATTTTTCCGAGGCCAGCACCCGCTTTACATCTGCAATAGCGCTGCCCAGATCGCGGTTCTCGAGTCGCGCCGTTAGGACGACCATGAGGCGCTGATTTTCACGCAGCAGTTCATTTTGTCCACGATCCTTGGTGATACTGGCCAAGGATTCGAGCGGAACGATTTGTTTGCTGGGGGTCAAAACCGGATACTGCCTGATGTTCTGCTCCTGGTACCGGAAATCGTCGGGATAGCGAATGCGTATCGGAATCAGACGGTCGGAACGGCGCAGATCAGTGGAAGAATCGCCTAACAACCCATCGCGCACCTGCTGGGAGACCTGTTCCACCGTCAATCCCACGTGCGAAGCCAGCCCGGGATCGACATTGATCAGCAACTCGGGGTTTCCGCGGCGTGGGCCTTTGAAATCGACCAGCCCACGGACTTTCTGCAGTTTCTCGCCGAGGTCATCGGCGATGCGCGTCAGTTCGTCGCTGTTGCTGCCGAACAACTTCACTTCGACTGGTTCAGGGTTTCCCTCGAGGTCGCCAAGCATGTCCTGTAAAATCTGGATGAACTCGATGTCAACTCCCGCAATATTCTTCGTGATTTGGGCGCGCAGATCTTCGATGATTTCCTCAATATCTCGCTTCCGTTGAGAGCGCGGTTTCAACTTGACAAGGATCTCACCTTTGTTCTGCTCGGTGACGAATAATCCGAGTTCCGTGCCGGTGCGTCTTACAAAAGAGGATTGTTCTGGGAGGGAAGCGACCACCTGTTCCATGTGGCGAACGATCGAATCTGTTTCCGTGAGTGATGTTCCGGGTGGGGTTAGATAGTCCAGCACGAATCCGCCCTCATCCATCTCAGGCAAGAATCCGGTGCTCAAGCCGAAATACGCGAGCACGGCCAGTGCGACCAGGATACCTGCGGCACTCACTACAAAGGCCCGATGCGTGATCGCCCAACGTATTCCTCTTTCATAAACTCGATTTACAGGTTCGATGAATCGCGAAGAGGACTGCCGGAATTTCGAATTCTTCAGCAGGTATTCCGACAGCAGCGGAATGAGAGTCAGGGAGTAGAACAGCGATAACAAAACGGAGGCGGTTAAAGTGAGGGAAAGCGCAGAGAAGAAATCGCCAACAACTCCTTGCAGCAATCCCAGCGGAAGAAAGACCACGACGGTAGTGAGAGTTGACCCGAGGACAGGGCCCACCAGTTCCGCTGTGCCTTTTTCAGCAGCTTCATCGATCTGCTCTCCCGCGCCGAAGTGGCGGTAAATGTTCTCGACCACAACCACCGAATCATCGATCACCAGACCGATCGCAATGGCCAGGCCGCCCAGGGACATAAGGTTTAGAGTTCCGCCGAATATCTTTACGAAGAAGAAAGTTGCGACCACTGTTAGCGGGAGGCTCAAAGCCGCTACCAGCGTGATACGTCCTTGTCGAAGAAACACAAACAAGATGAGGATGGCCAGAAATCCACCGATGAGGATCGCGTCGCGCACGCTGCTCATCGATTCTTTTACAAATTGCGCTAGGTCATAAACGATCGAGAGGTGCAGGGTGGCCGGGATCACATTCTGGGTATGCAGAGCCAGGTTCTTAATCTGATCGGAGATGCTGATGATGTTGCCGCCAATCTGACGCGTAACATTGATCACAGCAGCTGGCCGGCCGTTACCCGTAACCAGCGTGCGACGGTCGGCTGTTCCTTCGCGAATAGTGGCGATCTCGCGCAGCCGCACCGCGCTTTGCGGATCGTTGCCGATAACTGTGTTTCCGACGTCCTCGATGCTTTTGAATTGCGTATTCGTCAGCACTAGGTATTGCTGATAGTTGCTGTCCAGACGTCCGACACTGGCAATATTGTTGGTGGCGCGTAACCGGTCGGCGATGTCGGGCAAGCTGAGGCGGTGAGCTAAAGCCTTCTGCGGATCGAGAATGACCGAAATTTCACGAGTGTCGCTGGCATCTACTTCTACGCGAGCCACACCCGGAACCCGGCTGAACAGCGGGCGCAGATTGTAGACGGCGTAATCCCGCAGATCCGCGTCAGGAACGTTGCCATTCAACACCAGGCTCAGGATGGGGAAGACTGCCGGGGTGAGCCGCTCTACTTGCAGATCGGTGTCGGCTGGGAGCGTAGCTCGCGCCTCGTTCACCCGCGCTTGAACTAGTTGCAGCGCCTGCTGCATATCCATTTCCGGACTAAAAAGAACCGAGATTTCTGCGGCTCCACGGATGGTGCGGGACCGCACTCGGCGCACTCCCAATACCGTGCTGACCTCTTCTTCTATCGGGCGGGTCACGGTAAGGAGCATGGCGTCTGGCGAAAGATCGCCAGCGTGCACGAGAACCACGATGCGTGGGAATGTCAGCTCGGGGTAGATATTGCTGGGAAGACGAAACAGAGAAACCAGACCTGCCAGCGTGAGCGCGGCAGAAATCAGGAAAACAGCGCGGCTGTTGCGGCGGCAGAAACCAACGAGATTCATTGCTTGACGCGCACTTTCGACTTCTCAGGAAGCCCGTAGCCGCCCACCAGAATCACCTTGTCCCCTTCCTGCACACCGGAGAGGATTTCGGATTCGTCTTTGGTCTGAATTCCCAATTTCACCGGCACAGATTCGGCTTCGTTGCTTTCGATCTTGTAAACGTGGGGTTCGCCCGATTCATCTGGATAGACTGCCTGACGCGGCAACACGAGGCGCTCCTTGTTTTCTTTTAATGGAAGGTTGACGGAGACAAACATTCCAAATCTCAATAGGCGCCTCGGATTCGCGATGCGTATGCGCACTGTACCGTTATTGGTAACTGGATCGACCGCCGGAAGCACGGCCACAACGCGCGCCTTGAATTGAACGTCCGGTACCTGGTCAGTTTGAAATTCGAATTCCTCTCCGTTGCGGATTTCCGCCAGGCGGGAAGAGGGCCCTGTTCCCAACAGCTCCAGCGTATCCACGTCGGCGACTTCGGCGATCGGCTGGCTGGCGCTGCCATCCACCTGCTCGCCGACACCGACGAATCGCTTGACAACAGTTCCGGCGAATGGGGATCGGATTACGGCGCGCGCCAATTGTGTGCGTGCAGCTGCCAGAGCTGCCTCGGCCTGCTGCAGAGTGGCCTCGTTTACGGAGAGTTGTGTGCGCGCGTCTTCTACTTCTTTGCGGGCTGCAATTCCGCGTTGCAGTAACCCCTCGTTTCGTTGCGCTGAAAGCCTGGCATTTTCAAGATTGGCTTTTGCCTGTGTTACTGCTGCTTCGGCCTGGCGCAACTGCTCTCGCAGGGAAGTGCTGTCCAGTTCAGCAATGGGCTGATCTGCGGCCACGCGGGTTCCCTCCACCACGAGTAGAGACTTGATCCTTCCCGGCACCAAAGCGGCAACTTTGGCGTCACGATTCGGCAGCGCAGCGAGGTTGCCGCTAACCAGCAATTCCTGTGCCAGCTTGCCTTTTCGCACGGTCGTGATCGTGACCTCAGGAGCTGCTTCGTCGGCCTCTGTCTTTTCCGCTTTACCGCAACTAACCAGCACTACGCAGCACAGGGTTATCACGGCTACCCCAATTGGAGCCTGATTCCTGGCGCGACTAGTCAAGCGGCGCTCCTACTACTTCCTCCAGGGTCGCGAACGAGCTTTGAACTGCCAGAAGGCTATCGAGGTAAGTTTTCCGCGTCTCATTCAGTTTTCGTTGGGCGTCGATGAGCGTTAGCAGATTGCTCTTTCCTGAGCGGTAGCTGTCCTCAGCCATTTCCTGTAGCTTGACGCTTTGCGGCACGATTTTCTGTTCGTACTGTTCCGCCTGATGCGCCTTCGCCAGATAATCGAAATAGGCTGCGGCAACGTCGGCGGCGGCATTGGTTCGCAAAGCTTGAAGGGATAAGCGCAAAAATTCCAGCCGGGTTGTAGATTGCGCTACTTCGCCCTGGCCGTGATAGAAGAGAGGGACTGAAACGGCAATCTGCCCGCGCGGTCCGACACTGAATTCGTGCGGCGAATTCAGATCCGCTCCGGCCTGGATGTCGAGGTTGGGAACACGCTGTGCCTTCGCCAGTTCCAGGCGGCGCTGCTCCAGCTGAACTTCTTCGGTCGCTCTCTGAAGATCGGTGTTCGAGCGCATTGCAGCGTCGTTTGCCACCTGAAGCGACTCGACCTTTGGAAGATCACTCAATCGTCCCTGCACATTTGCTGCCTCGGTCACTGGTAGGTTTAGTAAAGCGGCGAGTTGGGCGTCGGCGATCTTTTCAGTCTGGGCTGCCGTTTCATAGTCTGTGGTGGTGCGGGCCAGTTCCACATCCGCCTGGATGACTTCGATCTGCGCCACGTCTCCAGCATCGAAACGCTGCTGCACGATGTCTCGGATGCGCGTGGCCAGATCGAGGGCTGCTTTAGCCTGTGCCGTCTGCTCTCGGCTTGCAATCACAGTGTAAAAAGCCTGTCGCGTGCGCTGCCGAATTTGCCGTGAGAGGACCGAGATGTCGAGTTCAGTTGCTGCTTGCTCCTCCCGGGCCAAAGCGATGCGCTTGCCGCGTTTGCCACCAAGTTCGAAGATCTGATCCCAAAGCACGCTCTCGTGAGGAGTGTCCCGTGCGGCACCGAAACTGATGCTTGGATTAAGGAACTGTCGCGCAGTCTGCAGGCCTGCCAGTGCCATAGCGCGCTGCTGGCGGGCGGCCCGGAGCTCAAGGTTGTCCGCTTCCGCGGCGACCAGGACGCTACGCAAATCCAAAGGTGTGGATTGGGATTGAACGGCTGCTGAAATGAATACGACCAAAACCAACCATCGAACCGGCAATAGCATGACGTTCGTTCCTGCAAACGGTATACAACGTTTGCGGAATTAGCAACGAGATTGCGCTGCAAGGGTGGAATGCTGGCGTGCAGGTATCGGGCGACCGAACACCCTATTGAAGCTTCCTAGGTGAGTTTGATTTGTGTCCCGAACCGAGGCTCTGCTATTTCTTGCGGGCCAGAGAACTGAGTTTCTCAATCAATGATCGCAGGGCCGGCGGGGCGGCCGTTTCATCGACAGAGACGGTGTGCGTCTGCTGCGGCGTTTGAATTGTCACCCTGTATCGGAATCGGTCCGGCTGCGGAGCGGGGGCACTTATATTTGATGGCAGTGAAAAAAAACCGGCAGCTTCAATGGTCCTATGCACGTCTTTTGCCTGAGGCTGAGGCAGTTGATCGACTTCTATGGTTGCAGCTACCGGAATGCCAGCGAAGCCGCCTTTACGCTCGAACTGGATTTTCATAGGTAGCGTCCAGGTCTCAGTGTTACTCCTGATTTTCCTCTCGTCTGATGTATACCCTTGCGGCAAACGCTGTAGAAAACTGCAGTCACCTGTTTCGTCGTGTGTTTTACCACATTCTTAATCAGTTGCTGAGAAAAGAGCCAGCGGCCCACTGAAGCTTGTCTGCTGCGCGAGTCGCCGGCTCGAATGGCTAAATTATTCCCTGCTCGCGTGCAGTTCCTCGAACGGTCTGAGGCGCGCGACTGGGGACGGTCCCGGCGCGGGCCAGGATCCGGGCTTGTGCAGCTGCTACTTGGGCGGTATCCGCAAATTGGGCAGTTGGCCACAGGTTCTGCAGAGTTGCGTACCAGATTTTGGCCGCTTCATCCATGCCGAGGTCGGTAGCCATCAGGTAAAACCACCGGTTGATGATTCCGGAGTTTACGTGCGGATCTCCACCCGGCACATAACCAGCCATTGTCGCGGGCTGCGGATCCCGGCCCATCACGGAATTGTCATAAGCGGTGCCGGGGTAGGCCATCGAGCGGAGAGCTTCCCCATAGAGTTGTGGCGCCATTATGCCTTCCCCAATGAGCCAATTGAACGAGCCCGCGTCCTGGTGATTGACCCGCGCATCGACACATGCCCCGAAGATGTCGCTGGTGGCCTCGTTCAAGGCGCCAGGCTGGTCCGAATACTGGAGCCCGGCGGTAAATTGCGTAACGCCGTGCGTGAGTTCATGGCCGGGAACGTCAACGTCCTTGGTGAAGTCCTGAAAGATGTTGCCGTCGCCGTTGCCGAATACCATCCGAGTACCATCCCAAAATGCATTGTCGAAATCTACGCCGTAATTTACGTTGGCATCCAGATTGAGACCCAGGTTGTCGATTGAATTGCGGCCCAGCACCTCCCGGTAAAATTCCAGCGTGGCGCCCAGCGCGTCGTAAGCCAGATTCACGTTCTGTCCGGGAAGCGCAGGGTCGTCCTCATTGCGAACGTCAACAAGGTCAAAGGCCCATTGGTTCTGGTCGTCATAAATGAGTCGGGCGTGAGTGCCGGGTATGGGTGTAGTCAGACCTGCAGGTATGGCAGCGGGGGCAAGTGCACTGGAGCCTCTCGTCACGGGAACACTGTGCGAACGAGTTCCAGAGGAAGCCGGCACGCGGGTGGGCCCGGCAGAAGGCGGTGCAGGCGTCAGAGCCGCCGTGCCAGCTTGCCGCCGGCGCTGCCGGAACGCCTCTGACACTTTTGCGGATTGTTGCAGAGACCCTGGCTCGGAAAGATCCTTGGCTCTCGCCAAATTGATGTTAGCCAGTACGTGCGCGGGAATGTAATAACAAATCGGCTGATTCATGGGGGATTCTCCTTCTTGGTCAGCGAGGTATTCGCTGTGCGGGGTGGCGTTTGGCGAACCCTGAGGATCAGGGCTTTACGATCACCGCGGTGAGTTACCGCGGTTAGGACGACCAAACACTACGAATTCCTCGATGGAATGGCCCATCCTTAACGTCCATCCCCAAATTGAAAGAAGTGGGTTACCTTGGAGAAAAGAAGGCGGAGCCTCGTTCCACCGAGCGCTTTCTATTGCAAACATGTTGATGTCAGCACGCCGTTCGCCAGTGGCAAGAGCGCAATCCGAAAACAGTAACGCGCACAAAGAGAATGGGTTGAATATGGCATGGCAAGTTACATTCAGGGGTCGGACCAAGTGATTCCTATCTCATTGGCTGCTTCGGCTATCTGTTCGGATAGACAAGAATGGAAACCAATTCAGAGTCCGAACACCAGTAGACTAGTGTCGAAATTGTGCCGCAGTAGTGCTGAATGACCGGCTGGTCAGCTCATCGAGCGGCTTCTTTCGCAATTCTTCAGAAAGGACCTCAATTCCCCAAGGTCCCTCATAGCCGGCTCTCTGCATACATTCGATGAAGCCACGTATGTCAAACTCGCCTTCGCCACACAATCGACGGTGATTGACTGTGTCCTCGTGCAGGCTCCAGGGCGCTTCGAAGGTGCCATCGTTGAGTTCGATGCTGACGATGTATTTCAAAGGCACGCGCGCAACTTCCTCATAGGGAATTTTTAGCTTCACGATGTGCCAAAGATCGAGTGAAATTCCCCCATTTGTCGCGCCGGCGCCTTCGACCATGGTTAGAGAGTCCTGAAGTGAATCAATCATGGCAAAGGGCATCAGCTCGAAACCGATCTTGGTTCCGTGCTGCGCCGCCTCAGCACATAGTGAGGCAAATGCTTCAACCAAGCGCGACATAGGACACTTCTCGCGAAAGAAGTCACCAACCTTTATGTGCCCCGCATCGAGTACTTCAGCGGCTTTGAAAAGATTCTGCTTGCAGGCATCCGATTTTCTCTTTCGCTCGCCGTCCAGGAACCAATCTGTCAAGAATTCCAGCTCCACATGCTTGATGCCATTGTCGTCGAGGATTTGCTTCATCTCTTGAAGGCTTCTCGTCTTCAAAACGTGATCGAGATCGGCGTGCCATATTCCGAAACCTGTGAACCCGGCCCTGGCCGCCGACTCCACCCTGTCCCGGAAATCGAAAGGGCTGTATTCTCTGTCGGTGTGTGGAAGCCCAGCCGAGATAGTCCAATATGAGGCCAGCAAGTCGTCGGCTTTGCTCATCGCAGCATGATACCCGTCAGGGTGCCCTCTTAGCGCTTTAGCTCGTACCCAGCCTTCACCAAGACTCCCCGAAGCCACTCATTTTCAGCTTATTAGGGCTCCTCCCGCGGTTACTCCGGCAACTCAGAATCAGGTACTTACATCCTAGACGCGCAAAAATGGCTGCTCGTGCTTGGTGGCTGCATATCGTTATCCTCGTCTTGGCCGTGGCGATCTGCTTCTCCGGAGCAGGTTGTGGCGGTAACAGGCCGCATGAAGACCCTGTCATCGAGCCGCCACCTCCACCGCCGCCACCTCCGACACCCCCGCCGGCGGTCACTTACTCCGGGGTGCTCACGTACCACAATGACAACGCGCGCACCGGCCAGAATCTTCAGGAAACAATACTCACGCCGAGCAACGTGGACCAGACAAAATTCGGCAAACTCATTTCCATTCCGATCGACGGCCAGGTGTACGCACAACCGTTGTTCGTTTCAAAGGTGACAATTTCGGGCAGCAGCCACAACGTCGCTTACGTCGCGACCGAGCACGATACCGTTTATGCCTTTGACGCCGATGCGAAGTCCAGTACGCCGTTATGGTCCAAAAGTCTCATCGATTCCGCTCAGGGGATCACATCCATTCCAGCTTCCGACTTGGACTCTCCAATCAGCGTGGAGATCGGAATTACCAGCACGCCGGTAATCGACGGCAACACTGGAACGCTTTACGTCCTCGCAGCCACCAAAGAAAACGGGAACTATGTGCACCGGCTTCACGCGCTCGACATTACCAACGGCGATGAAAAGTTCGGCGGGCCGGTCGTTATCGATGGCTCGGTGCCCGGCAGCGGAGACGGCACCAGCGGCGGCACCATTGCCTTTCAAACAAAGATTCAGCTGCAGCGTCCGGCGCTATTGTTGTCGAAAGGCACGATCTATATCGCGTGGGCATCGTTCAACGACATAGGCCCCTACCACGGCTGGATCATGGCTTACGATGCGAAAACCCTTAAACAAGCGGGTGCATGGGTGGACACTCCGGATGGAGAAGAAGGCGGTGTCTGGCTGTCCGGGGCTGGATTATCGGCGGACGACGATGGGAATGTCTACGTCGTGACCGGCGACGGCACCTTCGATGTCGACACGGGCGGCAAAGATTACGGCGACTCCGTCGTTAAGCTCACACTCGACAGCACTGGACTTTCCGCGAGCGACTACTTCACGCCTTTTAATCAGCAATTTCTGTTCGACCATGACATTGATCTGGGCTCCAGCGGCTTTGTGCTGCTGCCGGATCAGCTTGGCACGGTTCCTCACCTTGGAGTGACCGCCGGCAAGGAAGGCCGTGTGTACTTACTGAATCGCGACGATCTGGGCAAGTTCCACTCTGGAGATGACAGCCAGATCGTACAATCGCTTCCGGATGCCGTGGGAACCGGCGACCTCAATGCTGGCGGTCGCAGAAACAAAAGTACTGCGGTGTACTGGAACGGAAACGTCTACTACGGCGGGAGCGATGATCTCCTAAAGCAGTTCAAGCTCAACAACGGCTTGCTTTCCACGCCTCCTGCGGCGCAGACGACAACTGAGTTCGGGTACAGCTGCACCATGAGCCTCTCAGCGAATGGATCCAGCAATGGAATTTTGTGGGCGTTGGCCAGCGGAGATGATGTATTACACGCTTATGATGCGACGAACGTCGCTAACGAACTCTATAACTCCGATCAGGCTGGAACCCGCGATAACTTCGGACGGATAGTCCGGTTTAATCCGCCCACCGTTGCCAACGGAAAGGTCTATGTGGCGGGTGACAAACAATTCACCATCTTCGGACTTCTTCAGTAAAAAGCCCTGCTTATTTTGATGCGGGCGCCGTATTGCCCGGCTGAAGCTCTTGCTTCGTCGGCGCACTGACATTGCGTGATGAATTGTTCGCGGCGGTCTTGCCGCCAGTCACTTGCCCGCCTCGTATGGTCAGCCCCATTGTTCCACCCATTGCTGTTTTGGGCACGGCGGCCATTTTGGCCTGACTCGGGGCCGCCGAACGCTGCGCGTTCGGCTGAATTCTGCCGGGTACCGTATTCGCTATGCGGGACTGAGTAGCTGCAGTTGCCTGGTTTAGGCTGCGTCCCAAGGTAGATCCGGCCTGAGTCGTGACCGTAGATGAAAAAGCATGCGTCAATGCGGACTCGGCTATAGCCTGGCCGAAAGATGGAACCGAAAGACCGGCTATGAGCAGAGTCGCTGCGATCCCCAGCAGAACATGTCTGTTCATGGGAATGCCCCCTTTGCTGTGCAACTGTAATCCAGCTTGGGCAGTGAGTCAATGCAACGGGCCGCGCAATCGGCCAAGAAGAGCCTGTATGTCGCTTATTCCATTGCTCCACAGAATTTTATGTGCTACTGTCGGCCCGATTCCCGGATGGGGTCTCCATTCAAAAACAGCCGTTCGGTGGCTGGGAAGGCTGTGTTGCAGCCCGTTGTCCCCATATTGCGCGGCGCCGAGCTGGCCGTAGCGCACATTGGCGACTCCAATAGAGAAAGTCTGTACGATTTTGTACGCGTTAGCCGAAATCGCGTGCTGTTCGCTTTTCTGGGGATCGCGGACCGCGCCCAAGAAGGCGCCATTGTTTCCGCTGTTCAAGGTACTTTCCGCGCGCGCGCCAGTGAGCTGTTCGTCAGTGATGAAGTAAACGAGGCGGAGGCCATGATCGAACTCTGTATCCACCTCAACCGCTCGATTCTCAATGCCGCGGGAGGCGTCCACTCCTGTCCTGCATTCGCAGGGTGCTACAACGAGGATTTGGGAACAGTGTGTTACTTCAATGCCGGCCACAAGCCCACTCTGATGCGGGATTCAACTAGCCTTAGTGAACTGGGGCCGACGGGTTTGCCCCTGGGACTGTTTTCCCACGTAACTTGCGACGCTCGAATAGTCGCATTGCAACCCGGGGCAGTTCTAGCACTGGTCTCGGGAGAAGTGCTCGAACAGAGAGGTAAAGACGGTGATGAATCGAGTTTGGGTCCGCTTATGAAAAGTCTTCAGCAGGTTCAAGCGGACAGTGCAGATAAAGTTTGCCAAGCCATTCTGGGTAGTATTCAAGTCACGATCGAGCGGTCTAAAGCAAACCTCGGGGCTCTAGCGTTGCTTCGCTCCGGTTGATCGGAGGCAACCCAGCTCAGCAAGTACCTGCTCAATTCCTTGCACTTACGTAGACTCGGCCGTCTCCCCATAGTTCTGCTATCATAATTGTGTACGTCTCCTCAGTTCTTTCGAGGTTATCTGCCATGCTGGACAAGCAATTTCATTGTCAAGATTGTGGAAGCCTTGAAGGTTATCGTTCGCGTCCGCGGAATTTTACGGAAAAGTACATACTACCCGCGCTCTGCATGCGCGCAGTTCGTTGTGCCGATTGCTTTCGCCGAAGCTACCAGTGGATATTTGTACAAGCACGCGAGCGTCATGGCTCTGACGTAACCCGTCGCGTTGCTGCTTAAACTTCTCGCGTTGCGTGCTGAATTTCCAAACCTTATACTGTAGAGACGTTGTTCCGCTTGTTAAGGGAGGTTCGTCTTCAGCAGTAGCGGTGAACCAATTCGAATTGCCGGAGTCGGCTTCTTCGGGCAAAAAAAAAGACTGGCGCTTTCACTGCGCGGCATTGCCGAGAGTCTTTTCGCCACTTTATTCCCCTCCAATTGCCGTATCTGCAGTGACCCTCTGCTTGGTATTTCGCGGCTTCCGGTGTGTGACCAGTGTCTACACTCAATACAACCTAGTGCTGGCGCGGTGTGTTTCATTTGCGGGGAACGTCTGTTGACTCCGTATGCCGCGCACGATCAGAGGTCCGAATTACAATGTGGACTCTGTAACCGAGCAAAACCTCCATTTGCACAGGCGGTAACATATGGCAGCTATGAAGGCGCGTTGCGTGAACTGATCCAGTTGCTCAAATACCAGCATATCCGGCCCGCAGCCGCTGTTTTGGGCGGAATGCTGTCGGAAGCTATAAGCAAACTGGGATGTGTAGCGGACACTGGCCGCATGCTCGTTATTCCTGTTCCGTTGCATCGACGAAAATTGAGCGAGCGGGGCTTTAATCACTCCGAGCTGATCGCCGAAGCCGCTTTGAAACGAGAACCTGGACGACGACTTTCAATGGATACAAGCGTCCTGAAACGGCGCCGGGAGACTCAGTCCCAAACTGGGCTCACGCGCCACCAGCGGAGAGAGAACGTTCGAGGCGCCTTTCTGGTGGAAAAATCCCCCGTAGTCGCTGGCCGAAGCGCTCTGCTGGTGGATGACGTTTTTACAACCGGTACAACAGTCTCTGAGTGTGCTCGCACGTTACTTCGTGCAGGAGCATCTAAGGTGTTTGTAGCGACAGTAGCGCGCACTCTCAAGCTCGAGGCACAGACGATTCAGATTATTAGAAACGTTCGCACCATGGCAGCTGCAGGGTAGCAGGTAACATGTCCGGCCACTTGCACAGCTCGGGAAGTAATCACGTAACGGCGCACGTGTCTTTATCAGTGCCCGTGCACAGTGATGGTAATGGCCATTCTCTGCACGCTCCGGTGCTCGTGCTGAATGCTTCTTACGAGCCCATCAATGTATGCGCGGCTCGACGGGCGATCGTGCTTGTGTTGAAGGGTGTGGCTATGACCGAAGAAGAAAATGGCCATTTTCTACACGCCGCCCGGCTCGCAGTTCGGGTGCCTTCGGTGATCAGGCTGCTCGAGTACCGTCGGATCCCGCACCAGACTCGTGCTTTGTCGCGTAAGAACATCCTTTTGCGCGATCGCAACACGTGCCAGTACTGCGGCGAGCTCTTGGCCTCGAGTGAATTAACGCTTGACCACGTCGTACCGCGTTCACGTGGGGGTACTTCCAGTTGGGAAAATCTTGTGGCCTGCTGCCACTCCTGCAATCGACAAAAGGGCAATCAGCTTCCGCGTGAGGCAGATATGAAACTCATGCGAGAGCCGCGAGCCTTCAATCTGCATACCAGCCGCCACATCATGCGACTCATGGGCCGTTCCGACGATAAGTGGCGCAAATATCTCTTTTATTGACCCGGCTTATCTCATCCTGTCAGGGCGTCACTCCCAACTGCCAAAACAAAAATGAATAGATATCAGTAGCCTCTTCAATTTGTTTTGTAAGCGGCTTCCCGGCGCCGTGACCAGCCTTGGGCTCGATGCGCAGCAGAATGGGACGTTCACGGCTTTGGCCATTGGCCGCTTCCGTCTGCATCAGCGCCGCCATTTTCTTGGCATGCATAGGGTCAACACGCGTATCACTCTCGGCGGTCATGAACAAAATTGCCGGATATTCCATTCCGGCCTTCACGTGATGATACGGTGAGTAAGCATATAACCACTCGAACTGCTTCGCATCTTCGGCGGAGCCGTACTCAGGAATCCATAATTTCGCGATTTGGAAATTCTGGTAACGCAACATGTCGAGCAGCGGCACCTGGCAAACGGCCGCGCGATACAGCTCCGGACGCTGCGTAAAGGCTGCACCCATAAGGAGTCCCCCATTGGAACCGCCTTGAATCGCCAAATGATTCCTGTCCGTGATTTTGTCTGAAATCAGAAATTCTGCTGCAGAAATGAAGTCGTCGAACACGTTCTGCTTCTTTTCCAGCATTCCCGCCCGGTGCCATTCTTCGCCGAATTCGGCGCCACCACGCAGATTCGCTATGGCATAAACGCCTCCATGCTCCAGCCACAGAAATCGTCCAGCAGCGAAATTCGGAGAGAGGCTCACGTTGAAGCCTCCGTATCCGGTGAGAACGGTCGGGTTCTTGCTGTTCAGATCCAGACCCCTCTTGTGGACAATGAACATCGGGATTTTGGTTCCATCTTTGGAGGGATACCAGACCTGCCGCACTTCGTACGCAGACGAGTCAATTCCCGGTGCATCCACGTTGTCCCAAAGAGAAGCCCGCCGGGCGCCGAGATCAACCTGGTAGACCGAAGGCGGCACAGTGAAGGAATGGAATCCGAAAAAGGTTTCGCCGCGATCCCACCTGCCGCCCAAACCCGTAACCGATCCGATAGTCGGAAGTTCAACTGATCCCAACCGTTTTCCCGAGAGCTCGAACAAATTCAGCTGCGAACTTACGTTCTTCTCATACTGTGCGAGGATTTTTCTGCCGAAGATGTTGGCATTTTGGAGCACTGCATCACTCTGCGGAATAATCTCCTTCCAGTTTTCTCTCGAGGGATTCGCGGCGTCGACAACAAATACCCGATACCGCGGGGCATCTTCATTGGTCAGGATGTACAGCTTCCCTCCGAGGATTTCTCCGCTGTAGAGAAACTCTTTCCCTGTGGTGACCTCGACCGGTGCCGTGCCCGCTTTCAGGTCTTGCAAATACATCTCACTCTTTGCCCAGCCTTCAAAAACTGTGATCAGAAGCCAGCGGTCGTCGTCATCCGCCAGCTGCACTTGAGGGATATCCTGGGCTTTGCGGCCCTCTCCGAAGATCAGCGCGTCCTTCGCTGGATCAGCGCCCAGGGAGTGATAGAAGATCTTTACGTGATAGACCTCTTCGCCTGGCGGGACCTCCCCCTTTTTCGGATGGCGGGTGTAGTAAAAACCTGACCTGTCCTTTTTCCAGGCGACGCTGGCAAAACGAGTGCGTTCGATCATGTCCGGCAGTAGTTTTCCTGTCGCCGACTCGATGATTCGCATGGTGCTCTCTTCCGAGCCACTGGGAGAGGTCCCGTAAGCGACGTATTTCCCATCATCGGAAGCAAACCACCAGTCAAGCGCCTCGGTTCCGTCCGCGGACATCTTGTTTACATCCACAAGCACGCGGTCTTTACCGTGGACACCTTCCCTCACATACAAAACCGGCTGATTCTGCGTACCCTCCCGCCGTATATAGAAGATGTATTTACCGCCGAGCTGCGGTGTACCTATGGTTCCGATGGTCAACAGCTCCGTTAATCGTTGATGAATCTTGTCGCGTCCAGGAAGGGGATCGAGCACGCTGCGGGTGTAGGCCAGTTGGTCACGAACAAATGCCTTCGTCTCCGGGCTTTCTGTGTCTTCAAGCCAGCGATAACGATCAGTGATCTTGTGCCCATGAAGCACCTCTTCCGCGGAATCTACTCTGGCTTTCGGTGGACCCGACGTGGTAGTCACCGCTGAAGAGGTGTTATCTCCAGCTGCTACATTTGCGACCAAAAACACGACGAAGATGCAAACGAAGATTCCCAACATTCCAGACAAGCGCATCCCTCCAGGCATATCGAACCTCACAATATGGACAATGGAAATTTTATCTGATGGCAGCGTACTCAAGCTGAGAACCCAAGAACGGCAATGAGAACGTGTTTTCAGCCGGCTACGCGAATGATATTATGAACACACAACATTTCAGATGTGCGACACTCCTCAGTAGCTCAATGGCAGAGCATCCGGCTGTTAACCGGAGGGTTGTAGGTTCGAGTCCTACCTGAGGAGCCATTTTTTCAAGTAGTTGCAACCCTCCGCGATCCGTTTGCCTGGTGCCCCAGGTTCGCGCCCCGGTTTTGGGCGCTAACCTGGGCGAAGGAATATCCTCTCTGCCCCTCACGAGCCTTATGTTCACGATCGCGAGCTGTCCATTCCGATTCGATCTCCACGATTCCTGTCTCCCGCAGTGCGTAGTGCCGGTAACTGCTCCAGTGCCATTCCTCCGGGCTTTGAATATAGCGCAGCTTAACCGTGAACTCGCGGTAGTCTCGCACATTCCGGTCGTAGTAACGCTTCTGCCAGAAGGTTCCGGGGTGCTCGGGGTATCGGCTTCGCAGCCGCTTGGCGAATGACAATTTCAGGTAGTGAATTGCGTCGGCCAGCTTGCTGTGGGGCGGCTCACTCAAAAGCAGATGAACATGCTCCGGCATCACGACGTAGCCGTACACCCACAATTCGAAACGACGGCGCATGTCCTCCAGGCAGTGAACAAACAGGTCAAACACCTCGGAAGATGCAAAGTAGGGCTGTCGATGATAGCAACTGAAGGTTACAAAATGGGATTCCCCGGATTCCTGTAGGCGCCGCAGACCGCGTGGCATGAGACGAACTTACACCGCGCTCAAATTGGGGTAAAGTGTTGCCCAGGTTAGCGCCCAAAACCGGGGCGCGAACCTGGGGCACCAGGCACCAACGGCAAGGCTGAACGCTTCATCCAAACCGCTCTGCGCGAGTGGGCCTACGTTCGCCATTACCTCAACTCTGAGGAGCGCGATCAGCATCTCTCGCCCTGGCTAGAGCATTACAACTTCCACCGTCCGCATGGTAGTCTCGGTTACGCACCGCCCATCAGCCGGGCTATTCCGCCGGGTACAACGTGTTGAAAGATCACAGCCAACCCGCCCCAGCCAGCCACAACCGCAGTTCAGGACGGCACAACGTAGCGCGCCAAGAGGTATGAGACGGCTGCAATAGACACTAGAACCACTAACCAGTACAAGGGGGAGAAAATCGTCATGCTTGGTAGCAGCGTGATGTCGGTTCCTGTTGTTCCTGAATCCACGGGCGCTCGCATTCTAATGAACAGGTACACCAAGCTGGCCATCACAAAAGTGATCACCGAAGCAATCGAGCTGAGCAATACCTTCAGAAAAGCCATAATTCTTCCTTTACGTTGGGTTATGTGTGCAATTATACGGTGGCATTGGAGAATTAAGACCCTGCAGTTGTGAAAAGGCTGGTGAACACGTCCAACCCGCAGCTCCATGAACAGCTATGCAGACTCCTACGTTCATCCAGCTAAGGTACGTCGCGATTCCCCTATAATCACCGGAGATTACGAGGACAATACCCATGTCGGGAGGAGTCGTCTGGGGTGTACAGTTATTGACTGTCCGATAAGTGCACACGCGGTTCTGATTGCAGCTAGGCGCTGGAGTGCCTAGCCAGTCCGCCCTTGTAAATGCCACCTCCAACTCAATGCGCGGCAGAATAATTGCGCTGCCGAATAGCCCTCCCATTACACTGCAAATCGCAGACCCGTTGACTTGGAATTTGCATTCGTTGCTTGTGGATCGCCAAAAATGGGATCGCAACTTTCGTTTGCAGTTTCCGAAGCTGCCGCAGTTAGATTACTCGCAGGCACACCGGAAGAGGAATTGCTCACTCCAGCAGTGCCATGCAAGCCAGTTGGAACTGCAACCGTGATTTTCGCTGTATGGAAAGAGCCGGTTGGACATTGACCCGTTGCAGGAAAGGCGGATTGGCAGTCATAGCTCCCATAGGTCCTGCCATAGACATTTACCCACAGCGAATTGTAGTGGTATGGGGTAGTACCGTTCAGAGCGAATACGTACCCGCCAACTGAAATGTCGGTCATGGTGCCAACAAGTTTGGTCCATCCCAGCATCGTGTTCATGTCTTGATAATATACGGCGTTCGATCCGCCAATTACCCACAACACATTGTTCGGAGTTGCCGAGAGTTTTGAGGCCCATCCATTTACCGAGGTAATCGTGTTAGGGTTCGGATCGAGATTTGCCTTGAACATATTCGATAATGCTATGTTGGGTTTGGTCAGATACGCGGTGTGCTGATCGACAACTGTGATGTTGCCGGTCCATGTGCCGTCTTGCGGCAAGGTGTACCAAACGCCGCCCGGCTTGAGGATTTGGGCTCGGTTATTGTAGTGCCGAACTTTGCCAAGCTTGCCGTCCGCGCCGACTGAAAGCGAGTCCGCGCAGAAGCCGGGATATAACGCATTCCATCCGTCAAGGTGGGCCAGCCCGCCAACACGTTGTCGAGACCGAAGAGGAAGTTCTGGGCATGCACAAGTTGCGAGCGCAAATTG
>QIAA01000003.1 GCA_003224905.1 Acidobacteriota bacterium | reverse complement strand
ATGGCAATTCTGGATGAGATTCAGCGGCTGGTGCCCGGGTACGACGTTTCGCGAATCAATCTGCTGGCCGGAAATGACGAGCACACGACTTTGACTCAGAGCGGGGCGGGTGCTATTCAGGACCCGAACTTGATTCTTCCGACCAACGACAACCTTTTCAGTTCCGGCACTCTCGGGCGGTATTCCAATGTGCTGAAATCGGTAATCGAAAACCGTAGCGAGCCAACTGAGGCGGAGGTCGCCGCCGACTAGATTGCCTCAGTGCCCCTCTGTGTCCTCTGTGGTTAAAACATTCTTCAAACCACAGAGAGAGTCACAGAGGAAAAACGCAGTCAGTTTCAGGAAAGAACGATTGAACCTGACGACTTTCATCATTGTTTCCGTTATCAAAACGGTGATCGCGCTGTTCGTGCTGCTTACGGCTGTGGCATACAGCGTGTGGCTCGAACGGAAAGTCGTCGGCCACATCCAGAACCGCTGGGGTCCAACGCGCGTCGGGCCGTTCGGCCTCTTGCAGCCGCTCGCCGATGGCGCGAAGTTTCTATTTAAAGAAGACCTGATTCCGCCGCACGTGTACAAGCCGCTGTACATCGCAGCGCCGATGCTCGCGGTCATGTTCGCTCTGACTTCCATTTCAGTAATTCCGATCGGCAATGTCGTAACCATCGGCAACATAAAAACTCCGCTGCAGATCACGGACGTAAACATTGGTTTACTGATCGTCCTGGGAATCACGTCACTGGGAGTCTACGGTGTCGCCCTGGCCGGCTGGTCCTCGAACAGCAAATATTCTCTGTTGGGCGGCCTCCGCGCCAGCGCGCAAATGGTGAGCTATGAAATTTCCTTGGGGCTCTCTCTGGTTGGCGTGTTGATTCTTGCCGGCAGCTTCAGCCTGCGAGCAATTGTTGACGCGCAGGCCGGCACGTTCTGGGGATTCATCCCTCGCTGGAACATCTTTCAGGGACAGATCATCGCCTTCTTCATCTATTTGACAGCCGCCTACGCCGAGACCAACCGTGTGCCTTTCGATTTACCGGAAGCGGAAACCGAGCTGGTAGCCGGTTACCACACCGAGTACAGCGCCATGAAGTTTGCCATGTTCTTCATGGCCGAGTACGCCAACATGATCACGGTGGCGTGCCTGGCGTCTCTTTTGTTTCTAGGTGGCTGGCATGGGCCGCTGTTCGGGCCGCCGTTGCTGCAGGCAATCCTTCCCGTGTTCTGGTTCGGATTGCGCGTCTTTATGTTTCTCTTTATTTATATCTGGGTGCGAGGCACGCTGCCGCGCTTCCGTTACGATCAGCTGATGGCATTTGGCTGGAAGTTTTTGCTGCCGATGGCGATTGCGAACCTGGTGATAACAGCGCTGATTGTAGCGATCAGATCATAAGCATTCTCGGCGAAGGCCTCCGCGATCTCTGCGGTTAGAGGTTCTGTGAACGATGTAAAACGAAATTGTCGTGTAATTCGATGCTACATCTTGTCCTATTTTTGATTTTCGGCGCCATCTGCGTAGCAGGAGCGGTAAACCTGCTGGTGCAGCGCCACCCGATCAACAGCGCATTGTCGTTGGTCGCCGTGATGGCCTCCCTTGCTGTCGAGTATCTCCTGCTCGGAGCGGAGTTCGTAGCTGCCGTGCAGGTGATCGTGTACGCAGGCGCCATTATGGTGCTGTTTGTTTTTGTCATCATGCTGCTCAACGCCGGCGAAGAAGCGAGAACAGGAGGCAGCCGCGTCGCCATCCTGTTTGGGATTCCCGGCATGCTGGCCGGAAGCCTCCTGGTCGCGTGGGTTCTCATCACGCACTCAGGAACCCAGGAAGTATCAGCCGGAGCCCTCCCCGGTCCGCCGCGCGAAATTGCCAACCTGCTGTTCCACGATTTCCTGTTGCCATTTGAAGTTACCTCTGTCCTGGTGCTAATCGCCATTATGGGAGCTGTCGTTCTCGCCGCTCGTCCCGAATCCATCGAGCAGCAAAAGAGGGAGGGCTGATGGTCCCCCTCTCCTATTACTTGGTCCTCAGCGGCGTCCTCTTTGCCTGCGGCGTCACTGGGTTTCTGATCAAGCGCAACATCATCACCATCTTCATGTCGATCGAACTGATGCTCAACGGCGTCAATCTTTCGTTCGTGGCTTTCGCCGCACACTGGCACGCGCTGAGCGGACAAATTTTCGTTTTCTTTGTGATGGTTGTTGCCGCGGCCGAAGCGGCCGTCGGCCTGGCCATCATCATCGCCGTGTATCGCACACGCGAGACCCTGAACGTGGACCAGGTAAACCTGCTCAAGCTATGACGCCCGACCTGCATCTCTGGCTGATTCCGGTGCTCCCGCTGATCGGCGCGGCGATCAACGGTTTCGTCGGCCGGCGGTTAACTCGGCAGGCGATTGTCACCGTCGCAATAGCCTTCTGCGGTGCCTCGTTTGCCATGGCGTTGTACGTGGCCCTGAGGTTCTCCGGCCTGGCAATTCCCCACCTTGAGACTCTCGCACCATGGATTCGCGCCGGCTCATTCCAGGCCGATTTTGCTTTCTACGTCGACCAGCTCTCGCTGGTGATGCTGCTGGTTGTGACGGGCGTCGGCCTGCTCATCCACATTTATTCGATCGGGTACATGTGGGAGGAGGGCGGTTTCTACCGCTTCTTCTGCTATCTGAACCTGTTCATGTTCTTCATGCTCACGCTGGTGCTCGCCAGCAACTACCTGCTGATGTTCATCGGATGGGAGGGCGTAGGCCTCGCGTCGTATTTGCTCATCGGTTTCTGGTTCACCAAGGATTCCGCAGCCTCAGCCGGCAAGAAGGCCTTCATCGTAAACCGCATCGGCGATTTCGGATTTCTGATTGCTTTGTTCCTGATGATCAAACACTTCGGCACGCTGAATTTCGATCGCGTGTTCCAGTTCGCCGCAAGCATGAGTGTGGAGAACGCCACCGCCGGACTCTTGACCGCCATCGGTCTTCTGCTCATGGTTGGAGCCGCAGGCAAGTCGGCGCAGATTCCTCTATACGTATGGCTGCCGGACGCGATGGAAGGCCCAACGCCCGTCTCGGCCCTAATTCACGCCGCCACCATGGTGACCGCAGGCGTGTACATGATTGCCCGTTCACATGTGATATTTGAGCGCGCGCCCACCGCGCTGATGGTGGTGGCGATTATCGGAACTTTGACCGCCCTGTTTGCGGCAACCATTGGCATCGCGCAAACGGATATAAAAAAGGTCCTCGCCTACTCCACCATTTCGCAGCTCGGCTACATGTTCCTGGCCTGTGGTGTGGCGGCATTTTCCGCTGGCATTTTCCATCTCATGACTCACGCCTTCTTCAAGGGACTGCTCTTCCTCGCGGCCGGATCAGTGATTCACGCCGTCGGCGGTGAGCAGGACATGCGCAAAATGGGCGGACTTTGGAGAAAGATTCCGTGGACTTGGGCCACAATGCTGATCGCCACTTGCGCGATCGCCGGAATTCCGGGCTTGTCGGGATTCTTCAGCAAGGATGAAATTCTGTGGCGCGCCTATCAGGCGAGTTGGGCATACTGGCTCGTTGGCGTTGTCACTGCATTCCTGACTTCCTTTTACATGTTCCGACTGATGTATATGACTTTTGCAGGCGAATACCGCGGGGTCACGTCCGATCATTCAATTGTTCAAGAACAAGCCCCCGCGCGGTCAAGGCCGTCCGCTGCGCAAGCGCATCACGGAATTCATGAAAGCCCCCGAGTGATGCTGATCCCGCTCGCGATCCTGGCTTTTCTTTCCATCGTCGGTGGCTGGATCGGAGTTCCTGGTTCACTCGGCGGCAGCAATCGGTTCGATCGATTCCTCGGCCCAGTTTTCCGTGCCACAGCACCTGCCGTGAAGCCGCAGCATGCCGCTCCCGGCGAAACAGCGCCTCCCGAGCAAACAACCGAGGGCCTGGAATCCCACACTGGGCGCGGAACTGAGCTGGCCTTCACTGGGATTTCGGTATTTGCCGCACTGCTGGGCCTCTATCTCGCCAGGCTCCTTTATCTGCGGCGCCCTGCGCTTCCCGAACGCATTGCCGCCGCCCTAAACGGCCTGTATGCGGCAGTAGCGAACAAGTATTACGTCGACGAGTTGTACGCAACTTTGTTCGTGCACCCGGTCGTGGAAGGCTCCAAACACATCCTGTGGCATGGCATGGACCAGGGCGTCATCGATGCCACTCTGGACAACTCAGCCGATGCCACTCGCCACGTATCGGACTCTCTGCGGCACATGCAATCCGGCAATCTCCGCTCGTACGCCGGTTGGGTGGCCGCGGGGGCAGCCGTCGTGATCGCCTATATGGTTTGGACGGGAACACGATGAACGGTCCTAGCCTCGATACGATCATTCTGTCGCTCGTGACATTCATTCCCGCATTCGGTGGGCTATTGCTGTTTTTCTTTCCGCGCCGCGATCGCGACATCCGTGTTTTTGCTCTGGTCGTCGCGCTTCTGGCATTCGCATTGTCGCTCCATTTGCCGCGCTACCTGCACCGGGCGCAGGCCGGATTTCAATATGAGATCGACAAGCCGTGGATTCCCACGCCCAACATTCATTACCACATGGGAGTCGATGGCGTTTCCTCATGGCTGGTGGTGCTGACCACGTTCCTTACTCCCCTCTGCGTATTGATCTCCTGGCGTTCAATTCACGAGCGCGTGAAAGAATTCTTCGTACTTCTTCTCATCCTTGAGTCGGCCCTGATCGGCGTCTTCGTGTCCCTGGATCTCTTTCTCTTTTATTTCTTCTGGGAAGCGACTTTGATTCCTATGGCGCTGCTGATCGGAATGTTTGGCCACGGACGGCGCGTCTACGCCGCAGTGAAATTCTTCCTGTACACGATGATCGCCTCGGTGTTCATGCTGGCTGGGATTCTCTGGCTGTACGCGAAAGCCGGATCTTTTGACTTCATCACCATCCAGAACGCAATCCGCAACGGAAAAGTCGAGGGCTTTGCCGCCGCCGCTCCCTGGCTCTTTCTTGGATTCTTCGTCGCCTTCGCCGTTAAGGTCCCACTGTTCCCGTTCCACACCTGGCTTCCCGACGCCCACGTCGAAGCGCCAACCGCAGGTTCTGTGCTGCTCGCGGGCGTACTGCTGAAGATGGGTACGTATGGAATGCTGCGCTTCAACCTCGGCTTCTTCCCGGAACAATCGCGCGCGAATGCATGGTGGATTGCGATTCTGGCGCTGATCGGCATCATCTACGGTGCGCTGGTTGCCATGGTCCAGCCCAATATGAAAAAGCTGATCGCGTATTCCTCGATCAGCCATCTCGGCTTTGTGGTGCTGGGGATTTTCAGCTTCACCCCCGCAGGAGTAGCAGGAGCGGTATTCATCATGCTCGCCCACGGAATCTCGACCGGTGCACTCTTCATGCTTGCCGGAATTCTATACGAGCGCCGGCATACCTACGAGATTTCCGAATTCGGTGGCCTGGCGACCCCAATGCCGAGATATGCTGCGTTCTTCCTCTTCATCGTGCTCTCGTCAGTAGGACTGCCATTGCTAAACGGCTTCGTTGGCGAGTTCCTGGTCTTGAGCGGGGCTTTCCAGGCACATGCAGTCTACGGAGTGCTGGGCGCAACCGGAGTGATCTGGAGCGCTTGCTATCTTTTGTGGATGTACCAGCGGGTTTTCTTCGGAAAAGTACGGCAACCAGTAAACGAGTCCCTTCCCGACCTTGATACGCGCGAGCACCTGGCGCTTTGGCCAGCAGCTGCCGCAGCCCTGGTCATGGGCGTCGCTCCGTTGCTGTGGCTGAACACGATCCAACCAGCGGCACAGTCCGCGATTTCACCTCTTGGGCAGATTGCCAGCAAGGTGATCACTCCGTGAGCCTTGCCTTTCAAGCATCCCAGGCTCTTCCTCGCGGTACGGATTATCTGCGCATCTTGCCTGAACTCGTGCTTTCGATCTTCGGCATGATCATCATGGTGTTAGATCCAGTGGTGGACCAGCGCCGCAATCAGAAAGCACTGGGCACTCTTGCGCTCATCGGCTCTCTCGCAGCAATCGCATCCACACTCTGGCAGGCGCGCGCGCCCGGGCTGGCCTTCTGGAACATGGTCCAGGTGGATACCTTCAGCGTCTTCTTTCATTTCCTGATCACAACCATAACCGCGGTCGTGATCCTCACCTCTTACGAATACATGGAAGTGCAGCAGATCCGCGTCGGCGAATACTACGCCCTGATCCTTTTCGGCGCGGTCGGCATGTGCCTGATGTCGTCAGCCGTGGAGCTGGTGCTCATCTTCATCGCGCTGGAGATTTCCTCGATCTCGACTTACATCCTTGCCGGCTTCAGAAGGCGGGCGGCAATCAGCAGCGAAGCGTCGATCAAATATTTTTTGCTGGGCTCATTTGCGACCGCATTCTTCCTCTACGGCGTCGCGCTAATGTTCGGCGCTACAGGGTCGACCAGCATTCCCACGATAGAGCAGCATTTGCGTTCCGGATCAATCCCTGTGCTCGCCTACGTAGCCATTGCGCTGATGTTTGTGGGCCTGGGATTTAAAGTCGCCGCCGCTCCTTTTCATGTGTGGACACCCGACGTCTACGAAGGCGCGCCTGCCCCCATCGTCGGCTTCATGTCGACCGCCCCCAAGGCAGCCGTGTTCGCCGTGCTGTTGCGGATCATGTTTCAAATCCATGCTCCGGGACGCCTGGGGCTGATCTGGGTCGCGGCGGCGCTTTCCATGACGTTAGGCAACATTGGCGCTCTAGTGCAGCAGAACGTGAAGCGCTTGTTGGCATATTCTTCGATCGCGCACGCGGGCTACCTGCTCGTTGCCTTCGCCGCTCTGCCACAGAACGGTATTCCCTCGGCCATGTTTTACACGGCTTCTTATGCCGCCATGAACATCGGCGCTTTTGCCGTCGTGAGTCATTTTGGCGGCGCCGGCGAACGTTATGTCACGCTGGAGGACTACTCTGGCCTGGGCCGCCGCTCGCCGGTTCTCGCGGCCGCGCTTACTCTTTTTCTGCTCTCACTGATCGGTATTCCCATCACCGCCGGCTTTTTCGCCAAGTTCTACGTCTTCAGCGCCGCGCTGCAGGCTAACCTGGTGGGGCTGGTAATCATCGGCGTGATCAACAGCGCCGTCGCGGCCTACTACTATCTGCGCGTGATCGTCGTGGTGTACATGCACGACCCGCGCGACGAAAGCGTTCTTCCGGCTGTGCCCCTCGAACTCGGAGCGGCTCTCGCCATCACTGCGCTCACCACAATTTATTTGGGACTTCTTCCTGGTCGAGTATTGGATTACGCTTCCCGATCGGCCGGGGATCTCTTGCACTGAGGGCGAACAAAGTTGGTAGAGACCTGCTACGTCTCTACTGAGCGCTACTCCACGGCTACTGAGATGTCCACTCGCGAGAAAACCCTCGCCGAGAGCAGCCAAAAGAATACAGTCTCCAGCAATGCCAGTTCGACAGGAAACCACACAACATCGCCTGGAGATTTAAACGTCGTGTTAAGCACTGAAGTAGTAAGCGCATACACCGGGACCAGATAAGACCAATTCGGAGCCAGCGTACGGCTGGCCAGCCCGGGCAAGCCCAACACGACCGCCGTTGCAGCAGCCGCTAAAAACGGAGAGAGCACGGTCGAGAACATGAGAGCAACGGTGCCGGCCAGCATGCAGGCGGCAACCAGGCAGATCATCAGAAACCATACCCTGCTCATCGGGTATCCCACTGCTGAAAGAGTCCAGCTGGCTGTAACACCCAAAGCCAAACAGTAGATCGCGCAAGCCATTGTTATTCCCAGCGCAAGGCCGGAAAGATATTGCGAGCGCGCCACTGCCTTTGAGAGCACCGCCAAAACCCGGCGTGACTTTCGTTCGTTATGAATGGCTGAGCTGCCAAAAAATACGCTGAACGCGACAACGTAGACTGCCACCTGCTTGAATATGAACAGCAAATCTTCACGATTTCGGGAGGCGTCGGCTACCAAGCCGAAGATTCCTAATAGCAACACCCAAAGCAGCAGAACGAAAATGGGCCAGCGCTGTTCTCGCACAAAGTTCAAGGCAATAAGGAGAACCGGTTTCATGGTGACTTCTCCGGCAAGCTGGAGTCGCGGTCCGACGTAACTTCAAGAAAAATATCTTCCAGTGTCCGCCGAACTGGATTTACGCTCACCACCTCGCCGCCTGAGTTCCACACCTGTTCGAGCACGGCACGCTGAGTGCTTGCAGGCACGTGCAATTTCACCACGCCGTTGTGGCCTACCGCGCCTGGAAAGATTGCAGCAGAGATGCCACGAGCCACAACTTCCGATTGCTCTCCTGACTGCAGCAGCTCCCCAGTGCGCCCGATGCGAACCAGCTTCCCGCGATGCAACACTGCAATCCGGTCGCACACCAGTTCGACTTCCGAGAGCAGATGCGAGCTCAAAAAAATTGTCTTCCCGTCATTTCGGGCTTCAAGAAGCAACTCCCGTACCATCACCCGTGCCAGCGGGTCCAGCGCCGAAGTCGGCTCGTCGAGAATGAGTAACTCGGGATCGTTGACCAAAGCCTGCGCCAATCCCAATCTTTGCACCATTCCCCGCGACAGCTTGGCAGAGTTTCGCTTGGCTTGATGTTGCAGCCCAACAATGTGCAAAACCTCGCGGGAGCGTTTCGCAAGATACGATCCGCTTAAACCATTGAGCGCGCCGTAGAAGCGCACGAGTCGCTCTGCCGGCCTATGATAGAGCGCCACGTTCTCCGCCAGGAATCCCACGCGCCGGCGGGCACTGGCCTCGCCAAACGGCTGTCCCATGATGCGTCCGTTGCCAGAAGTAGGCCCCATGAAGCCCATTGCAATGTGAATCGCAGTGCTCTTTCCGGCACCGTTGGGGCCTAGAAAGCCGAAGATTTCCCCAGTTTCAACCTTCAGGCTGAACTCGTCCAAAGCCCGAAACCGGCGCCGGCTGGCCAGTCTGCGGTATTCCTTCGTGATTCCATCAAATTCAAGGACAGCAGGCATTCCGGCTATTGTAACTGGAGGGAGAAGGCCTTAGGCGAATGCGGCACTCACATATAATGCCGTGTTCTCCCAGGGCGCGATGCATCCTATTAACACAAGCAAGTTTGAGAGAGAGGAGTGGGACCGCATCGCGGCCAGCCAGCAATTCAAAGATCTGCTGTCACTGAAAAAGATGTTCATCATTCCAGCGCTGGTTTTCTTCTCCGCCTACTACTTTGCGCTGCCCATCCTGATCGGACATGCGCCGAAGCTGATGTCAACCCGCTTGCTTGGGACCGTTACAGTGGGATACGTATTCGCGCTTTCGCAATTTGTGATGGGATGGCTCATCGCGTGGCTTTACCTGAAAGCCTCGGCGAGATTCGACGCCCTCACCAAAGATATTCTGCGAGAAATTGAGCATCCGCCAGGAGAACACTAAGTGCCCGTTTCTCTACTTGTATTCATGGCATTCATCGCCACGACTCTTGGCATTACTTACTGGGCGGCTAAACGCTCGCGCGGGGCGAGTTCGTACTTCGCAGCGGGCCGGCGAATCACTGCCTGGCAAAACGGGTTCGCGGTGGCAGGCGACTTCATGAGCGCCGCCTCATTCCTCGGTGTTATCGGCTTGATGGCCGTACAGGGACTGGACGGTGTTCTATATGTCGTGGGAGGATTTGTCGCCTTCGTAACCATTCTCCTGCTCATAGCTGAACCGCTGCGTAACGTTGGGAAGTACACGATGGCGGACGTCCTGGCCTACCGCATGCAGGCGAAGCCCGTGCGCGCCATGGCGGCCATCAGTACGCTGGCTACCATCATCTTCTACATGATCGCGCAGATGGTAGGCGCCGGAGGCCTGGTCGCGCTGCTGCTCGCCGGTTCTGGTATCAGCTACAACATGGCGGTAGTTGGTGTCGGTTTGCTGATGATGTCCTACGTCATTTTTGGCGGCATGCTGGCGACTACCTGGGTGCAGATCATCAAAGCTGTGCTGTTGTCAACCTGTACCCTCGCGCTCACGATTCTGGTGCTGAGACACTTTAATTTTCACCTTGGAGAATTTTTTTCAGCAGCCAGTCAGATTACCTATCACCAGGATGGGCACTCCGTTACAAGAGACTTTCTACAACCCGGATTACGCTACAAGCTGCCGCACGGGCCGCTGGACCTCATTTCACTGAGCTTGGCCTTCATCTTCGGAACTGCGGGACTGCCGCACATTCTAGTGAAGTTCTACACCGTTCCCGACGCGCAGACGGCGCGCAAAAGCGTGGTGTGGGCGATGCTGCTGATCGGGAGCTTCTACATCATGAGCACCGTGCTGGGACTGGGCGGGGCGGCAATTCTCGGTCCGGATTACATCCTGGCGCACGGCGGAACTAACATGGCTGGGCCCTTGCTGGCGCAAGCGTTGGGAGGCGATGTTTTACTTGCGATTGTTTCCGCAGTGGCATTTGCCACCATCTTGGCGGTAGTGGCAGGGCTGACGATTGCGGCCTCCACTTCCTTGGCGCACGATTTGTGGACGAACGTAATCCGCCGTGATGTGGAGCGCAGATCAAGAGAACCCGTCACGGTCGCGCAGATTGCCGCATTTCTGGTGGGGGTTGCCTCGATCGTGATTGCGATTCTTCTCGGACCCGCATCCAATGCGGTAATCCTCGCCAGCATGGGGATGGCGGTTGCGGCCTCAGCCAATTTTCCCGTTCTCGCATTGTCAATTTTCTGGCGCCGCTTCAATACGACAGGAGCGATCATGGGGCTGAGCGTTGGGCTGCTCTCTTCAGTGGGGCTGATCCTCGTGGGCCCTAACTTTATGGGAATTGATGCGCCGGGCGCGGCTGCGCGGCACCTGATTCAGGCAGCTCCGTTGTTTCCACTGGAAAACCCGGGCATTGCCAGTGTTCCGCTGGGATTTCTGGCAGCAATCCTGGGCGCCAAGCTTACGCACGAGCCCACTCCTGAAGCCAAGTTTAATGAGCTGATCGTTCGGGCTAACACTGGACTTGCAGCGGAGAAGCCGGGCGCGCTCTAAGATCGCTCACCCATACTTCGGCGGATTCGCTGACTGGTCCATGCCCATGCATTTTTCTCCCCCTTTCGCGACAGAAACACTGATCAAGTGCGGTTTCTGCGATGCGAACGCCTGCTTCAACGCTGGTTCGAGATCTTCAGGGCGATCTACTTGCTCCGCGGTCATACCGTAACCTTCGGCAATCTTGACCATGTCGATTCCTGGAATGTCCATGCCCGCGACGTTTCGGCCCACCTGTGTGAAATCACAGAACGACTTCAATGCGGAGTAATCGCCGTTTTCCAGCACGATCACGATTACCGGCACTTTGTGCTGAACCGCGGTCCAGAGCGCCTGGATCGAATACTGGATCGATCCGTCGCCAATCGGACACACCACCCGCCGTGATGGACGCGCAAGCTGCAGTCCCACTGCCGCTGGCAAACCGAATCCCAGCACCCCATTGGGCACCGAGTAGAAGGATCCCGGCTCATCGGACGTAAGATAGGCATCCAAGTCTCCCTTCGACGAGGGACACTCTTCCACAATGACCGCATTTCGAGGCATGAATCTGTTGAGAAGATGGAACAGATACCTCGGTGAGATCGGTTTTTCAGCCTTGGGATCTGGCGGCTTGTTGATCTCCGATGAAGAACCCCGCCTGGCCCTGGCGTGCGTGCGAACGTACCTGGCGGCGACAGCAATATTTCCGACAATGCTTTCGCCTGCCAGTGCAGCCGCAGCGCTGAGCGGCGAATTGGTGATCTGAAAGAGCCTGGTACCGGGCCGGATCGCATTGCCAGGCACATACGCGTAATACAAAAACACCGACGCACCCAGGACTATCACGGTGTCGTGAGCCGCAAGCTGATTCGCGAGTGGCTGCTGCCCCGGCAACAAACTCCCGCGAAACAAGCGATGCCTGCGCGGAAAAGTCCAGCGCGGAGAGATCGGTTGTTGATACACGTCCGCATTAAGATGTTCCGCCAATGCCACCACATCGTCCCACGCTCCGTCTTCTTCAATCTGTCCGCCGGCGACAAGTGCCGGATTCTTGCTCGCATCCAAAGCGCGAACCACTTCATCGACCGCAGCCGGATCGGGCATCACGGCCTTCGTGACCTTACGCGCGGTAACCATCGGGCACTCGTGCGTCCAGTCGTCCATTGGAATGGAGATGAAAACCGGTCCCATCGGCGCCTGTGTTGCCAGGTAATAACCGCGTGCAATTGCAGCCGGCACGTCTTCAGCCCGCAGAGGCTCGTAAGCCCACTTCACGTACGGTCGGACCGTTTCGACGGCCCGGCTCGCAAGAAACGGTTCCGCGAGAAGATGACGTCGATCCTGCTGCCCGGTCGTGATGACCAGGGGAACGTGGCTGTGCCAGGCATCCTGAATAGCGGAAAGTCCATTGCCGGAGCTGGCAATCGAATGCAGATTTACGAAGGTGGCCTTTCCCGTGCCCATCGAGTATCCCAGAGCCATGCCAGCGGCAACGCGCTCGTGGAGTCCCAGAATGTATTTGAAATCCGAGGGCATGTCGCGCAGGAACGGCAGTTCGGTGGAGCCGGGATTGCCGAATATCATCGTCATATCCAAATCATGCAACAGCTGATAGGTCACTTCTCTCACCGTGCTCAAGTCAGGCTCCAGACTGGTGAACTTGCCCCGGACTCAGGGTGGGAACGTTATATCACTCTGGTCGCAAGCCGAGTCAAACGACGTTGAATTGAACGTGGATCGAATGTTATCGTCTCCCGCTTCGTGCATTGTGAGATGGAATGCCAGTGAAAGTCTGCATAGTCGGCTGTGGCGCGCTCGGCAGCGTCTTTGCCGGACACCTCGCGCGCCTCTCAGACATCGAGGTTCACGCCTACGATGTCTCCGAAGAACACACGCGGGCGATCAACGACTCGGGACTCAAAATCACCGGCGCCGCCAATTTCACCGCAAAGCTGCGCGTCAGCAGCGATCCCCAACAGATCCCTGCGTGCGATTTCGGCATCTTCGCGACTAAAAGCCTGCACACGCGCGCGGCCATCGAGCAGACGGCACACATCTTCGCTGATTCCGCCGCAGTTTGCTCCGTGCAGAACGGATTGGGCAACGAAGAGATCATCGCCGAGCGCGTCAGATACGTGATTCGCGGCGCCACTCCCATTGCGGCTCACTTGATCGCTCCCGGTCACGCAGGGTTTGAATTCTACAGCGACATCTGGATCGGCCCCTTCGAGCCTTCGGCAACACCGTACAACTACGTCGAGCAACTCGCCGCACTTTTGGCCCGCGCCGGACTGCAAGTCGTCCCTCTGCAGGATGCGCGCGGCTGGCAGTGGACCAAGCTCGTTTTCAACTCCGCCGTGAATCCTGTTGGTGCGCTTACCCAGCTTCACCTGGGAGCAGCCAATCGGCTCCCGCCAACCGCAGCACTCTACGAGGCGATCCTTCAGGAAGGCGAAGCCGTTGCGCGCGCATTAGGAATTACGTTAAGTGGAGACCCGCGAAAAATGATCGCCGAAGGCGCCGGCGCGCCCGGCAGGAGAAACGTCAGCATGCTGCAGGACATCCGCGCAAAACGTCCCACCGAGATCGATTTTATGAACGGCGCCATCGCCGACTTGGGAGAAAAGCTCGGCGTTCCCGTGCCGCTGAATCGCACAATGTGGGCGCTCGTAAAAGGCCTGGAACACTCCTGGACTGATCCTGCATAAGCCTCATCATCTGCGAGGGGTACCCACTTGCGGAAGTGGCCCACTCAAGCCTGGTTTTGGCTTGAGTGGGGTAGTTCGATCCCGAACGCGCCCTCCCTTCCTTGTCATCCCGAACTCGCACGCGCAAGGGGGCGAGCGAGGGACCTTACGTTGCCCCGGCACTACGACGGACGTAAAAAGCGGTTTCCTGGTGATCGGCTACGTGGTGATGCCGGAGCACGTGCATTTGCTCATGGGCGATCGTGAGCGTGGCAATCCGTCGACGGTGATGCAAGCATTGAAGCAGGGCTTCGCGCGCCAGTTATTACGACTGTCGAGGATGTGGAGCGATCCGCGCGGCACTGCGGTTTGTGGGACATGGAGCTATCGCTGCCAAGCGAGAATAATCGCGATCAGCACACACAGCAAGCAGATTACTTGAAGCGCGGTTGGGCGATGGATCTTTAAGCGACCGAATCTGGTATTAATGTCTATCAGTGGAACTGCCCCGTCCGAGCAAGAGGCTAATGCAGTGACTCAAAGATGTTAAGAGATATCGCACGTATAAGTTTCTTGTATCCAATGGGGTCAGGAAGAATATTATTCCGTAACTTTCGCTGGCGCGGACCGATCATTTCCGCCTACGATTCATCGGACCGGAGGGTTTCATGAGTCCACTTTCGAAGGAACAAATGGCTTATGCGGTTGCGAGTTTGCAGCCGGCCATGGATAACCGAGGCTTCAATCAGCAGGATTTACACAACAGATCCCACGTTGCACAGTCCACGATTTCGCGGATTCTATCTCCGTCCACGGACGAGCGGTATCAACCGTCCGAAGAAACATTGCGGAAGCTGTTCAAGGGCTTGGGACTCGATTTGGACAAGATCATTGGTGAGACTGACGCCATTCCCCAACGTATCACCGGATATCTCGCTTCGCCCCTCACTGCGCTCGTACAAGACAAGCGGTCTGAAGAGTTCGTGTACGGTTTTGTGAATGAGGTCAGAGATCTTGTGTGTTCCGATATTTTCCCCGACCCGAAGTTCGATATCTACTGGCCGGGTGATCATACCCATCCCCAAAAACACAAGAGCTTTACGCCCGCGCAAGTATACTTAACTGATCGTTCACAGGCGTCCAGTTTCGACTTCGTCATCCTAGTCTGTGCGTCCCCAAGCTTCGGCGTGGGGCAAGAAAACGAAATCATCACTCAAGCGGGTTTGCCAGCGATTCGTCTGGTCCCGAACGGCGTTTCCAGGATGATGGGCGGTTCCTTTCTTGAAGCAATTGATATTGAGTACGCGGGCGATCTTGACACCAGAGCGCACTTTCCGAACGAAGAGCTGATCGCTGCACTAAACGAAATCCGAATCAAGGTTTTTGAACAACGTGCTCTCTATCGCAAGAAGGCAGACGACTTTCGCATGCGCCTGTCCACACTGATCAAGGATCGATGCGGCAATAATTTGACTTTTTCAAGACGCCTCGGCGTCAGCATACGATACGTAGACGCCCTGCTTAATGAATCCTTAGCCGTTTCGAACCCGAGTGCACAACTACTTAAGAGGATGAGCATGATTTTGCACGTAAGCGTCGGGTTTCTACTCGGCGAAACGGAAGAGACTGACCCCATCTGGACTGAGAGCATGGCGAACTGGAATGAGTGGGCCTGTAATTCACGGGGACTTGACGCGAGCGTCGTCGTTGCTTTGCGTAACGAGTGGCGTGATCGCTTCCGCGAGGAAAGAAGGCTTGAATCCAGCCCAATATCAACTCGACGAGTCGGCCAGATCCGAAAAGCTATGTCGGTAGACAACTGGCAAACACTCTACTTTGAGAGGATGCCAAAGGGTAAGGGTGCGATCTCCGACAACTTGCAGGCAAGCACGAAATCAGCCTGAAATTTTTACACTTGCTGGCCTGGTGCCTGGTGCCCCAGGTTCGCGCCCGCTTTTTGGGCGCTAACCTGGGACAACAAGTATCCACATCTTTTCCAGCTCAAGCGAGGACTGGTGCTGAAGCTGGACAATGGGGTTGAGCAGCTACGGCGATTATGCGAATGAAGGAGCACGACGTGTGAAGGTGAATCAGTGGCCGGCGGCGTGCTAGGCAGATTGCGTGAAGTGAAAAGCAGCCCTTGCAAAGAACGCAAGAGCGGGGCACGCTTGAAACGGACTTCGAGATTGAACGTAGCTGAAGGTTAGGACACCCGGCAGCAATCGGACGATATGGGCATTAATCGACACACGCGGCGCACACCCTGTTGCCGCGATTGGCGGCACAAGCGAGTCGTGGGTTAAGTTTTGAAGCCTAGAGATATCTTCGTAATCCACGGAAGAGATCGCCGACTTCGAGACGGCATGTTTGGATTCTTGCGGTCGCTTGATCTCAACCCTATGGAGTGGGCTCAAGCAGTGGAGCTTACGGGAAAGGGAGCACCCTACGTGGGTGAGGTGTTGGATGTGGCCTTCACGAATGCACAAGCCGTCGTGGTCCTTTTCACACCAGATGATCTGGCAAAGCTGCGCCCGGAACTGTGTAGCACGACCGAGGCGGATGACGAACTGAATTTGACGCCGCAGGCTCGGCCGAATGTGATTTTCGAGGCCGGCATGGCTATGGCGAGGAATGCCGAGAGAACAATCTTTGTCGAAATAGGCAGCTTGCGTCCGTTTAGTGACATCGGAGGCCGTCACACGATTCGGATAGATAACTCGACGCAAAAACGCAACGAACTCGCATCGAGGCTCAAACAAGCCGGATGTCCAGTCACTCTAACTGGTACGGATTGGCACACGACCGGCGATTTGGCACCTCCAACCGTGCGAACCATAACCGAGAATGAATCCAGCCACCAGCATGGAAATACTGATCGGCTTCACGGGATCAAACAGGCCGACTTGGCAGGCGCGGTTCTATACGCTAGCCCGAGCGCCGCATTCGAGACTTCGATCGGTGAACGCCAGAGCCAACCGGTTACCAACATCTATGGAGAGTTGTATCGACTCGCCTTCAGCCCCCGCACTTTGGCGTGGGAGGTCGTGCGAGACCTGTACAAATTGCAGGGACAACCGGAGGACGCGAAAGTCGACTGTGACACGCTCTTGGAAATTTACCTCGTTAATCTATCTGAGAAGGACAGCTTCTATATACGTGATATGAAGCTCTCAGTCGAAACGAAAAATGAAGGGAGACAGTCCTTTGTCAGGCAGGATGACCTGAGAGCTATTGAGATAAACCACAAGCCCTACGAGTACGGTCTTTCGCAGAAACATTTCGGCGACGTGGCTCCCCTTAGGCCTTTGGCGACCTCATTTCCTGTATGCCTCTCGCCAGGGCAGCCGATAGAAGGGTGGGTCCGTTTTTTAGCCACGAACATGAACCCGGAGAACATAGTTGATAAGACATGGCAGATCACCGTAATCGATTCTCGGGGAATGGAGCATCCAATCACGAAACTAGCAGAGAGGGAGAATGCCGGTGAGGTTGGGCTACGTCAACTCTATAGTTAGCCTGGCGCCACCTAGGTTCGCGACCGGTGTTGGGCGCTAATCTCTCTGGCAAAATCACCGGTGCTTTGCAACGCCTAGGAAACCTATGCCTTGACAACGCCTTCGTTCTTATCGAGGGGGCAACCTCAAAGTTGCTGATCCAAGCAAAAAAGCCAAAGCGGCAAAGGTGGGCCAACCCGCCGAACTTCTCCGCAAACGCACAGCGCACATCAAGGCGACCCTGATAGACGAACGCGCAAGCAATCCACTTATTCAGCGGATGAAGCGCCTGGATATTCCGGTGGGCGATTAGTTTTGCGTTTGGATGTTTCGTAATCAAGTCTTGCTATAGCTTTTCGACTTGTACCCGCCGTCCACATTTCGTGCGCCTCAGCCGCAGGCAGCCTGCGAATAATGACTTGTACAGGTGCGCCCGCCGCTACGGATGCAAGTACATTTTGGATCGGTCGAGCTACATGGATCGTTCCGAGTAGCATTGCAATAGGGGCCGCAACTTTCAATATTAGTTTTACAAACTTATCCGCAGCGTCCATTTGTAGGTTAAGTGTTTCAGCATTTAGCTTGCGTGTTTCCGCCATAACTTTTTCCAGCTCAGCTTTATCGCGCTCGAACTGAAATACCTCTGCTTCTGCTCTCGTAGACGCCTCAAGCATAACGGCTTCGAGTAAGGTTAAGCGTTCTTCCAATTCTTTAAGGTTAATTTTGGAGCGCGAGGCGTAGATCGGTCGCCAGCAAAGCGAACCGATCTCAACGTCGGAATCATCACTTTGTCGAAAACCAGCAGCACTCAATAACGCCTTCAGTGCCTCTGCAAGTTCGATGTAGATGGAATAAGGCAGCCCTTTTCCGCCAACGTATATGTCAATGGGAATGTACCGTCGCAATCGTACGAGATCGGGGTTAACCCCTAGCGATGACGCAAGTAGATAATCCGTGGCATCCTCACGCATACGGCGTTCGTGAACGTTCACTATGCGGTCCAGCTCATCTACCGCTTCTTCCACGCGGCCGGGTTCCAATTGCTCGTACTTCGTGAAGTCCACTCCCTCTTGTTCTTCCGACCGCTTTCGATGCGGTTCATATTCATCGTCTTCATCGTCGAATTGCTTTTGGCGCGTCATTGTCGGCGGCACTATACCACGCAACGAAGTGCTCGGCGCAATTTTGTCACAACTGTGTGGAAAGCTCTCCGGGCGGCCACTCTCTGGTGCACGAGGATCACCAGTGCTCTTGTTGGAAGGTGTTAAAATGTGCTCCCGAAAACATTATGACTAGGGTGCAAGACAACGATGCGAACTCTTTGCAGAAGTACAAATCGCGAGCCGGTTTGGAGATGTAGACATTGATTCAAGAAACACCCTTATCAGCTATTGCTCTGTTACGCGAAGCAATCAAAGCTGTCCCGGCTGTCAAATATGCCTTGGCGATAGCAGGGTTCACCGCGCGGTTATTGCGCTGATACAATCCCTTCGAGTAAGCCTCAGGGTTGCGCTTATTGGGGCAGTTTTCATGTTGGTGTTAGGAACCGTTCTTGTGGTCTTCGCTAAGATTACTCACACAGCGGGCGGGATGGCCCATCTTCGCTGACTTGAATTTTTCCGCAGCGGCAAGGCTGAGGTTGCCCCATCCCTTCGCGGTTTGAGTCTGTTACGAAACCCGAAAATTTGGTCACATATTGTGATCCGTTGTTTTCGCAATCCCAACATATTGTGGTTTTCAACGCTCACATTTGAGTTTCGTAACACCCTCGGTTTTCGAAGGGTGGGGATCGGAGGAACTCAGGCGAGGCCACACACAATTCCGTTGACTTCGCTCCCCGATTTGCCCCATAACAGAAGAAGGTAAGTTGATTCTTGGAGTTCACGCAGTGGTAGTCCCCTCATCCCCGCTTGTTCCCAGAGCTAAACCTTTGCTGCTCAATATTTTGCATGTAAGTACCTTTACTTCCAAGATTTTACGTGCTCTCGTGCAGACGCAACCCAATAAACTCAAAGATTTAGCGGCACTCCCTATCGCCGCATCCTCCAAAACCAAGCAGAATGTCGACCTAACTCCTAATCGCTCTAGATTTTACGTGCAAATCCTTTCGATCCAAAGATTTTGCCCCTGTTCTCCCGCTACATTCTTGATTCCGAAAGATCAGAGCAGTGCAAATAGGGAGGGGTATACCTCGACTGTCCAGTTCCGGACAGAAGAAGCGTGCTTCTTGAGAGCTACTGCTGAGTTAGTTGCGGATCCGCGTGCCGTCCACTTTCACCCGGAACAAGACGTAGGGTTTCTGTCGCAGGTCCTGGCCATTGTGAAAAACGGCCTGACGTTCCACCTGGTTCGCGGTCACATAAAGATATCCGTTGGCAGCCAGGGACAAAGTATCCGGCCACAGCAGCCGCAGGTCGTGGGCAATGGTTTCAAACTCGCCGCTCACATCGCGCCTCCGGATGGCGTTGTGCTCATAGTCGGTGAGATAGACTCGCCCTTCCGCGTCGGACTCAAGCCCGTCCGAAGCGCCTCCCTTTTCTCCGAGATCCTTCACCGTACTCGCCACCTCTGCATCCGATTTGTTTTGGTCCGCAAGCGCGTCCACACTGACGCTGTAGAGATGCCGGCTCGAGAGCGGGCAATAGTAGAGCGTCTTCCCGTCCGGGCTGATCGCAATTCCGTCCGAACCCACGGCAAACTTTGCCGGCGGCTTCCCCGGCAGTCGCATCTGCAGAATTTCACCTTCCACCACGGGCGCAAAGTTCGGATCAGGTTTAGTCGTCGGATGATCGTGCAGCCGCCGCCAGCTCTTGCCCGATGCAAGGTCCACCACGACGATGCCGTTCGGCCCGCTGGAAGTGGAGTCAGTCAGAAATGCCATGCCTTGCGCACCGCGGCGCAGATCGAATCTCACATCGTTGAGGTAACTCGTGGAGAGGGCAACGTCGGCAGGAAAAGTAATCTTTTTGACGATCTGATCGGTCTTGAGATCAACCGCAATCAGCTTCGGGCCACCTGGGCTGGTGGGCCCAAAACCAATGCTTCCTGTATCCACAATCCACAACCGGTTCCCTGTGGAATCGACAACCACGCTCTGCACCGACACCAGCTTCGTAGACTGATCATCGCCGCTGACATAGTGATTGATGGCAGCGTTTGGGTAGGGGATAGTTTCATTGCCTTTGACTTCGGCGACGGTATATTGAACGTCGTCGCCCCACTTCGGAAAGTTCACGAATATTCGGCCGCTATTTGCGACGGTAACACCCGTGGGCATGGGACTGGCAAAAGCCGCGACAACCTCGAGCTTCCCGATCACACGCTCAGTGGCAAGTTCCTGGGCGACACAGCTGGTCAAGAAAAATCCGCAGAAAATGGGACCGAATACCGAGCTTTTGATGGAGCGAATCTTCATGGGTGCAGTGAACTAAGCAATCCGTTTCGTTCCTGACTTCCTGAAAATGCGCCGCACGGAATCCAGCAGGGACAAAACGGCTGGTGAACCCTCATCCTTGCGCCATGACATGTAGACCTCGATCCTGGCGTCGGCCTCATTCAGCGGCACCGATACCAGTTCAACTCCCGCAACAGAACGCGTAACAATTGCACCAGCGCCAACAAAAACTGCCTTACCCGACGCCACCATAATCGCTCCTGCTTCTTCGTGCGGTTCTACATGCGTGACCGCAAAGTGCGGGGTTAGACCATGGCGGCTATATAAGCCCAGAATCTTATCGTACAGACCGCTGGAGAAACTTCGGTCGAACATGATGAGTGGCTCGTCGGCGACATCTTTCAGCCTTAGTGACTTCCGCCTGGCCAGCCGATGCGCGGGTGGCAGAACAACAACAAATTCCTCTTCAAAGAGCAACTCGCAGTCAAGGTTTACTTGATCCACGGGAGGACGCAGGAAGCCGACATCGATCTCGTCCTTGCGAAGAAGTTCGTTTTGTACGCTGGAGAAAACGTCTTTACATTCGATGTTGACTGCGGGAAAGCGCCGGCAATGCTCGGCCACTGCCTTGCCCACCAATCCGCCCATCCCGGAAGCAATACCAATCCTGACGACGCCGGACTCCCCTTTCTGGGCGTGGCGCGCTGCTTCAGTTGCGTGCCCGGCTTGTACAACCAGCTTTCTGGCCTCGGTGAGAAAAACCTGCCCAGCCTTTGTCAGTTCTACATGGCGCTTATTGCGTACAAATAAGGCAACGCCCAGATCATCCTCGAGCTGGCGAATCTGGCGGCTGAGCGGCGGTTGCGCGATGTGAAGTTGCTGCGCCGCCTTGCTGAAATTCAGATATTCCGCTACGGCAAGAAAATAGCGGACGTGACGGAGTTCCATAAGCGCAAAGCATTTTATACCTAAAGAGTATTACTCCTGTACCCGTTTCTTAGCTTGACCAGGCGCCTGATAAGCTTTCGACTTCAATCAAACGATGCTCGCTGAGAAAAAAAGTCTTATAGCTCGCCCTTCAGCAGGCTACGAGTTCGGTTTGGTAGTTCTGCTCTTCTTCACCTGGGGCACGGTTTTCCTCGACCGCATGAGCCTGCTGTATCTGGCTCCATTTATCGCCCCAGATCTTCACCTCTCCCATACGCAGGTCGGATTGCTGATCTCAGCGCTGGCGGTGGCGTGGGCATTTTCCGGACTGCTGTTTGGCGCGATTTCGGATCGCATCGGCCGTCGCCCGGTTCTCGTTCCAGCCGTCTTCGCTTTCTCAGTCCTCTCCTGGGTCTCCGGAGTCGTTCGGTCGTTCGCGCAGCTGTTTGCAGTGCGGGCATTGATGGGAATTGCGGAAGGGCCTACGTGGTCAACAATCACCGCCACCGTGGAAGAGTCGTCCGCTACGAATCGTCGCGGCCGCAACGTCGGTGTAGTGGTGAGCGCTGCAGCTCTGGTCGGATTGGCTCTTGCTCCAGTGCTGACGACGCAAATTGCGGCGCGGGTCGGCTGGCGTGGAGCGTTCTTTGTTGCAGGCGCGCCTGGAATCCTCCTCGGCATACTCCTTTGGAGATACGTCAGAGAGCCAGTAGGGCGTGCGGAGAGTAGCCATCACAAGCCCTCGTTGAAAGATTACGTCGCCCTGCTGCGTCACCGAAATATTCTGCTGTGTTGCCTGGCCGCCGCGGGGTTTATGACGTGGTTATTCGTGATGAATGCTTTCGCGCCTCTCTACATCACCGAAGTCTTGAAAGGCTCAGCTACTTTCGCAGGTTTGATCCTCGGTGCCAGTGGCGTCGGAGCGTTTCTCTGGGGCTGGACACTGCCTTGGATCTCGGACTATACGGGACGCAAACCTGCGTTGCTGTTTGTAGCTTTGATCTCTGCAGCAGTGCCGCTGACGTACCAAGTACCGTATCTGTTCAGCCATCCCTGGCTGCTGGCATTTGCGGGTTTCATCGCTAATGGGGGCCAGGGCATTGCGGCGTTGTCTTTGGTGCTGGTTCCGACCGAGAGCGTCCCACCGCAGTTTGCCGCCACTGCAATCGGCCTGGCCACCTTGGTAGGAGAAATAATTGGCGGGACCGCGGCGCCTGCTCTGGCCGGCGCTGTCGCGGATCGGCACGGTCTGGCAGCTTCTCTCTGGATCGCGGCAGGAGGCGCTATTACGGTTTTTTGCACTGCTCTCTTCATTCGTGAAACTGCACCGAGAAGAATCGCGTAGAACAAGGCGGCAGATCGACTTATTTGAAACCCTTTTGGACGTCAGTCTTCCGTCTTCAGGAAGTCAGGTGTTCCCTGATGGCAGAAAACCGAGGACCGGTCGCTACATTCAATGAACCGCCGGCTGCTCTTTCAAAACAACCAGGAATTGACGAAGCTCCCGGCGCTGATGCTCGATCTCAGCCGCCTCCGTCTTTTCGATCTGCTCATACAGGCGAAACTCGTCCTGCGCCTTGGATTGCTCGCCAATTTTCTTGTAAGCCTGCGCCAATCTGTAATGAGCTTCACTCAGATTCGGGTTCGCCTCAATGGCTGTCTGATACGCGGTTATCGCGCGTTCAGCATTGCCACGCTCGGAATAAAGAATTCCAAGTTGCAGGTGCGCCTCACCGAACTTGGGATCAATCGCGGCCGCTTTTTGCAGCATTCCTTCAATCCGATCAAACTCTACCGAATTTTTCGACGCTCCCCTGTCGCGTTTCCAAAGAGCTAGCGCGTAGTAGTACCGAGCGACCGCGTTGTCCGGTTGCAGCTGGACAAATCTCGCAAGCCTTTGCTCGACGCAGGGCAGTGGTGCGGCTACAGCCTTTTGCATTTGGCCCATGAAAAGATAAGGGGCGTAATCCGCGGGATTTCGGTCGGCGGCGGCGCAGAGTTTGCGGGCCGCCTCCTCGTATGAACCCGACGCATACAAAGCTGCGCCCAGACCAGCCAGCATCCTCGCTGAATCAGGGTGCGCTGCCGTTCCCCGAGTAAAAACTTCTACTGCGGGCTGCACACCCTTATGGAGGAGCAGTTCCGTGCCCCAGGAAAAGTAATTCTCCTCACTGGGCTCGAGACTTACGGCGCGCTCGTACTCGCGCACTGCTGCAAGCGGGTCATTCAGTTGCTCATCGAGATCCCCCAACTGTCGATGCAGGTCTGCCCGGTCTTCTTTAGCGAGCAACTGTTGCACTCGTTCCCGCGCTCGCGCGGGATCAGCAGTTGCCTCGCTTTGCATCGAGGGCTTCGCTGCGCCGGTTCGCCGATCTTGCAGCGAACGCGTTTCCCTGGCAAGTGTTTCACTGGTTCGCAAGCTGGTGTCGGAGCCGTGTCCTCCGGCGCCACTCCAATCCGTGATGCCCGCAATCGTGAAATTAGGCTTTTCATCAAATTGGATTGCTTCAGCCGAACCAACAGACGCCTTCGACGAACTCACCTGCCCCGCTGCCAACCTTTCAAGCACCAGATCGAGATGTTTTCGTTCTCCTCGCGAGAATAGCAACTGCTCCGCCGTTGCACTGTGAAATCCTGTCTTTTGCGCTTTCACGCTGTAGGAACCGGCAGCCGGAATCGAAAAAGTGAAGTTCCCGTTCGAACTGGTCTTCAGCTCAGCAACACTTTGACCCTCACTCTCAAGAATCACAGACGCCCCATCGATGGGCGCGCCCGCCGCATCACGAACCGTGCCGGCTATGGTGATTGTTGCCTGCTGTGCTGAGGCCCCCTGTCCGAAAACCATCAGGACCGGCAGCATCGCACTTGAGAGGGCGAAGATAAGCGACCCATTGATGATTGCCGGCAGCCTTGCCTTGCACCCTTGCAGATCAAGCATTACTGCCTCACAGCTTGCACTTTTTGCAGGAGAGACTGTGTCAGCCCAACGACAGCGGCGTCTCCTTTGGACAAATCAGCGGTGACCTCATCGCGGCTTGCCAATATTTCCTGAAGAGTGCTCCGAACAGCTTGGTTCTGAGTCGTGTTGGATACCTGCTGAGCCTGATCGAATAGTTGCTTCGCGTGCTCGGCAGCGATGCCATAATTTTTTCGGCTCACAGCCAGGTACATGAGCGCCGCGTCATCTCGAAGACGCGAGAGTTGCTCGTTGAATTGGCAAGACTGCAACTGTCTCGCGCCGGCTGACACCTGCTCCTCCAGCCGCCGCGCTTTCATGTAAGGTGGAATCAACCCACCGAGGTATGCGGCTATCAGCAGAATGAGCGACAAAACCAGTCTTTTTCGGACCATGACCATCTCCTTACTTTTCTTTCTGCAATAGTTAAGATCGCAGATCAGTCCTATACCAAGCCACGGCAGCCTATCCTAAACGGACATTTTCTTTACAAACAAATGACATTTGCCTGACAGCCATTCCTTGGTGCGCTGCTAGCGTTTTCTACATCTTCACTCCGGAAAATATTATGAAACTAATTTCGATGCTCTGCCTCACGGCGTTGTTCTTTGGGTGCGGCTATGGCTCTCCTAAGCCTGCGGCACCGCAACCTGGAATTGTTCCCGCCATTACTGAACTTTCACCCGATAACGCGACTGCAGGGGGCCCGGGGTTCACCTTGACAGTTAATGGGAGCAGCTTTGCAAACAACGCCGTCATCAATTGGAATGGCACGGCTCAAACCACCATGTTCGTGACCGGGAAACAGCTTACCGCTGCAATCCCTGCCTCCGCCATCGCTACTGCCGACACCATACCGGTTTCCGTAACCAATCCGGGTACGCCCGCAACGGGCGGTCCTTATGGCAGCGGCGGGACGAAGAGCGAGACTTCCAACGTCATGAACTTCACAGTCAGCAACTAGATGCCGCGTCTCGGAAGCATACGTCTGCTTTGTTCGAAATGTGCTAGCATAGCGCGTCATTCGGACTGGCTTTATGACTAGCCATTCAGGAGAAAGCTTATGAAGCTCAGATTTGTAGTGCTCTTGTTGGTGCTACTGTCCTCGACGCTGTGTTCTGTCAGTTCGGCGGGTCCGATTGCGCATTATTGCAAGCTGCATCCCACAGCCCCGCTGTGTAACTAAGATCGTAACTCACAGGTTTCTCTCGTCTACTCTTGCATGATGAGCGATCACGTTGGTGTCTGCGGGGCTTGAAGACAGGCACTGCGGAGTCCATGCCGACTAAGTTCTTCCCGTTGTGTTAGATTGAAAGAAAGTGGGCGCGTAGCTCAGTTGGTAGAGCAATGCCCTTTTAAGGCATGGGTCGCAGGTTCGAATCCTGCCGCGCTCACCACCAGCTCATCAGTTCTTTCGAACATTCCCGAGCCTGGAGCGCGATGTTTTTCGTGAGGCCAGTGCGACCGTCAATGCAAATGCGCATTCCACGCCTCGGAGACTTCCCAAGCGGCGTTTGATATTCTCTTGGTCGTTCATCCCAATTCTTGAAGGATCCGCATGACAAGCCTCGAAGGCCGAACGGCAGTTGTCTTCGGAGTTGCCAACAAACGCAGCATCGCGTGGTCGATTGCACAAGGATTGCACGAGGCTGGCGCCAAGCTGGCTGTGACTTATCAGAACGAGCGGCTGGAGCGGGAAGCAAAGGATCTGATTCTAGGGTTGCCTGGAGCAGAAGCCTTCATGTGCGATGTCTCAAACGATACGGAAATTGATCGGCTGTTCGGGCAAATAAGAGATCGCTACGGCAAGCTGCACGTACTGGTTCACAGCGTAGCCTTTGCTCCTGGAAATGATCTGAATGGCGACTTCGTCAATACCAGCCGTGAGGGCTTCCGCATTGCTCACGATGTGAGCGTCTTTTCGTTGATTGCACTAGCTCGGGCGGCGGCTCCGCTCATGCAGGATGGAGGCAGCATTATCACGATGACCTACTACGGCGCGGAAAAGGTCGTGCCGAATTACAACGTAATGGGGGTTGCGAAGGCGGCGCTGGAGTGTTCGGTTCGCTATCTCGCGCATGACTTAGGTAAACGCAAAATCCGGGTCAACGCCATTTCTGCCGGGCCGATCAAGACTCTTGCAGCTCGCGGCATCTCCGGCTTCGCCGATATGCAGAGAGTCCACGCCGAGCGTGCGCCGTTGCAACGAAATGTAGACGTTAATGAAGTTGGCGCAACTGGAGTGTTTCTGGCTTCCGATGCGAGCTCGGGCATTACCGGTGAAGTAATCTATGTGGATTGTGGTTACAACATCATGGGCTTTTGATCCATCATCACCTCGTGAGCCAGGCTTTCTCGCTTTTTGGCTGGACCGCCTGAGGAGCGCTAGTGGGCGAATTTTGAGCTGGCTCGGCATCAGGTGACGGTTGTCCTGGAGTAGCTGTCTGCGGGGTTCGAGCATGCAGCACGCCACTTAGGATGATGAAGCAAAAGCGCGTTTTTTGCGATTGTCAACTCTCTTGCCTCTCCTTTAGCGGATGCCCACCCAGCGACTTGCCTTTAAGTCTGATGATCCGCTGATTTTCTCCGAGGCTCTCGATTGCAATCTCGATATCACGCTCGCGTTCAAAACGCTGAAACTTCTCTCCCCACTCGATCAGGAGGATGCTGTTTCCGGCGATCAGGTCGTCCAATCCGAGGGTTTCGAGCTGTCGCTGGGTGTCCACGCGATAAAGATCGATGTGATAAATGTTGACGTCAGGGCCGCGGTATTCGTGCACCAGGGTGAAAGTAGGACTCGTGACATCGTCCTGCGAGGCGGCATGAAATGCTTCTGCAATTCCTTTCACCAGAGTGGTCTTTCCGGCTCCTAATTCTCCTCGCAGCAAAACCAGCTTGGGAGGAGTTAGTCCGCTTGCAATTTTGTATCCCAGCGCGATCGTCTCTTCGGCTGAATTTGTTGTGAATTCCCGTGTTGCCATGCTGGTCGCGAAACCAGTATAACGACCGTCATTCAGGCCGAGCTCCGGCACAAAGAGAATTGCCTTGTTTGCAAATCACGGCAGCAACTGGGCACTCGGACAATGGCATGTTGTTGGGTCAGCGGCGCACGCTGGTCTGACCGTGCAGCCACCAACCTCCTTGCATCCTCCCGCTTCGCCAAGAGCCACTCAGCTGCTTTTCGATCGTTGACTGGAGCATGTCCTCGAAGGACTTACCGGAGAAGTCTGGCATGTCCGATGTCCAAGTGCCGGAGAAACGACGGCCTGCGGCAGGGCGAGCTGACCAGGTGCCTCGCCATCCGCGCGGAGACTTCTCCGCCGACCACGTGCCTTCAAGAACAATTTGATTTGCATCGTTAAGGAGTGTCCAGGAGCCCTGGACGGCGTTGTGCGTGTCGGGGAGGAGCTTGGCGGACCAGTGTCCGCGGAATGAATGGGTCTGGGTGGCTGTGGCGGCCCAGGTTCCACGCCAGGCTGGTAGCTCAGGTTGCTTTGTGTGCTCCAGGGCTAGAGCGTACGTAGCAAGTAGCGCAACTAGAAGCCAAGGGCATTGATTCGAGCAAGGTCGCTTGGGCATGTTTGGGATGGGAGAGTAGCATAGCGACGGTTACGCCGGTCGAGTTCTCCTTACCAAACGGCCATCATCCGCCTGGGGTCGTTTAGCGCGTCAATGGCGCTCTGCGGGCCTATAATGGGCACGTGTCGTTCGTCTGGGGTACTCCTGGTCCCCGGTGGAGGTGAAAGTATGTCCGACGGCGGCTGGGTGGCCTTATACAGGGCCGCTATGGATGAATTCGATCCTCGCAAGCTGCACGGGCGCATTGAAGCGGCTCGGCAAGCGATTCACAGGCGCCTGGAAGAGATCGAGGGGGAGGATTTCCGCGACGCGCGGGAACGTCAACAGCTCAGTAATGCGCTCTACGCGCTGGAGACGCTGATCGCGCGAAAGCGGTCTGCTTAGACCGGGCGGGACCAATTCTTTACTTTCCGAACATCGGACACATAGAGTTCGATTCCTCGCGGTTGGATCCATTCCACCTTACATAGGGGCGACACCCAGCGTGAGCTTCTTGCATGTTTCCTGGCACTTGCGTGCGTACATGTCCTCTCGCGTCTGCCTGCGGTAATCTTGCCCCCGCCTCTGGGGACGCTACACTAAACGAGAAAACATGCAGGTCTCGCGCACACAATTGCGCATTGCACTGGGCGCCGGTGGTCTTCTGATTGTGGTCTTTTTCGGTTATTTGCTTTGGCTGAATGGGCAGGGGCCGGTGCTGGGCCGGTCGGAACAGCGGGATCCACTCTCCGGGATCCCGGAGTCCATCTCGCTGAACCCGCTGCGCGATCGTGCCTCCGAACGTGAGGCCGGCAAGTTTATTCGCGCTATGAAGGATGGGCGCTGCAACGACGAATTGGCGGGATGGCAGAAGGATTACCGCAAAAAATACGCTGCTTATATTTGCGAGTCAGAGACAAGACATCCGCTGCGTTCGTGGAAGCTGGTGGAATGGGAGGATATGCCGCCGCTGCGCATTCTGCATTATCGCGGGAAACGAGTGGATGCCGCGAATCAGAAGAATACGTATGAGGAACCATTCTCGGTCATCTTGGAGAACAGGACCGGGCAATGGGCGGTTACTAAGTACGACGCGATGTATTGAGGCAAATTAGCTCTTAGCCGTTAGCTCATAGCCAAGCCACTCGGCTTAAGCTAAAAGCATACGATCACGATCCTTCAACCACTTCCCTGCGTGAAACCGGCTGCCGGTTTCTAAGCACAAGATAAATTACCAACTGGGCGGTAAGCGCCGCGAAGGAGTCCAGGAAGGCGTCTTCGATGGTTCCTGTTCTGGATGTGAGATAGGTTTGATGCCACTCGTCAAGCGAAGCGACCAAACCGGTCATTGATAAAGCAATTCCGGCCCAAAGAATCGACCAACCTCCGGCTCCGCTCTGCGCGAGAGTGGCTCGCCAGGCACGGAACAGCAGTAAGCTCAGCATAAAATAGCCCACGAAGTGGCCAGTCTTGCGGATGTAAACATGCCAGACTTGGAACCGGATGGGATCGAGCCCGATCAGAAAGTGCAGCAACGGATACAGAAAGCGGCTGGTATTTGCGGCTGAACCCAAACTGCTGGATTCCAGTGTGATCAGGATGAGCCACAGAATGGCAGCGATCCAGGTTTTGAGGATGTGCCTTTGGGAGGGATTCAACTCAGAAATTCCCGTTCGAACCTACTCGGCAGCATAGTTCGGCGCCTCGCGGGTGATTACGACATCATGGACGTGGCTTTCCCGCAGGCCGGCGCCGCTGATGCGAACGAAACGAGCTTTCTGCAGCAATTCGGGAATGCTGCCGCATCCACAATAGCCCATGCCGGATTTGAGTCCGCCGACCATCTGGTGCACGATCATGGCCACTGAACCACGATAGGGAACTCGCCCCTCAATACCTTCCGGGACAAGTTTGGCCAAGCGGTTGGAATCCTCATTCATCGCAGAGGCCGCGGTAGATGCGTCGCCGTCTGTGCTCTGGAAGTACCGCTCACTTGATCCGGCGGCCATAGCTCCAAGTGAACCCATTCCGCGATAAGACTTGAACGACCTTCCCTGGTAGAGGATCAACTCGCCCGGGCTTTCGTCGGTTCCCGCGAACAGCGATCCGACCATCACCACCGATGCGCCTGCGGCCAAAGCCTTCGTGATATCTCCCGAATACTTGATGCCGCCATCAGCAATGATCGGGACGTTTGCATCTTTGGTGGCGCGGTAAGCTTCGGCGATGGCAGTGATCTGTGGTACTCCGGCGCCGGTAACGACGCGCGTGGTGCAGATCGAACCGGGTCCAATGCCTACTTTGATCGCGTCTGCTCCTGCACGGGCGAGTTCGCATGCGCCGTCAAAGGTTGCGACGTTGCCGACAATTACGTCCATTTCCGGCAGTTTGGCCTTTACCGCCTTTACAGCTTCCAACACGCGGCTGGTGTGGCCGTGGGCGCTGTCAATGGCCAGGATGTCCGCCTTGCAGGCCGCGAGTTCCTGCGCACGGTCGAGGTAATCGCCAGTAGCACCGATAGCTGCGCCGACGCGCAGCCGTCCCTGTGTGTCTTTGGCTGCGTTGGGGTATTTCAGTTTTTTTTGAATGTCTTTTACGGTGATCAGGCCTTTCAGATTGTACTTGTCATCGACGACCAGCAGTTTCTCGACGCGATGCTCATGCAGAATATTTTCTGCATCTTCCAGCGTGGTGCCGACAGGGACGGTAATGAGATTGTCCTTTGTCATCACCTGACTAATCGGGATATCGAAGCGTGTTTCAAAGCGCAGGTCCCGGTTTGTAAGGATTCCAACCAGTCTTCCATTGTTCGTGATCGGCACGCCGGAAATCTTGTACTTACGCATGACCTCGAGGGCATCGGAAACCTTTTTGTCCGCAGACATGGTGACCGGGTCGACGATCATGCCGCTCTCGGAGCGCTTTACCTTATCCACTTCCTCCGCCTGCTGCGCGATAGTGAGGTTTCGGTGGATGATCCCCAAGCCGCCTTGCTGTGCCACGGCAATGGCCATGTGCGACTCGGTTACGGTGTCCATGGCTGCACTGACCAACGGGATATTCAAACGGATGTTGCGGGTGAGCTGAGTCTGCGTATTCGCGGCTGCCGGGACCACATCGGAGCGGGCAGGCAGGAGGAGAACGTCGTCAAAGGTGAGCGCTTCAGGGACGGGAAAATGGATCATGAGTTTTCTCGGAAATTAGTCTCTCATTCTAGAGAGCTGTGGCAAACCATAGCAAATTGCTGCCGTTTGGAAAAAGGTCAAGCCTTCCCCTGTCTTGCGTAGATTTGTCGCGCCAGATCAAGAGTGTCCGCCTCTTCCGGCAGCTTGTCCGGCCGTAAGCGGACAATTCTGGGGAATCTCAAGGCATAACCGCTGTTATGCCGGTCGGAGCGCATCATGTTGTTGAAGGCGACTTCGAGGACGATCTTGGGCTCAACTGCGAGACGCAGTCCCTGATCTTCCAGGGCGTGACCCAGGAACCATTTGGTCATTTCGGCGATTTCGGCGTCGGTTAAACCGGAATAGGCTTTGCCGATATTCACGAGCCGGTCGCCATCCCAAACCGCAAACGTGTAATCGCTGAGGACACCGATTCGTTTACCGTGGCCATACTCAACCGCAGTCACGACCACATCAAGCGTGGCGAGTTGCCGCTTCATTTTGAGCCAAGACCTTCCACGCCGGCCTGGAGTGTAGGGTAACTCCGGATCTTTCAGCATAAGTCCCTCATTGCCGCGTGCCTGGGCTCCGTCGAACAGGCGATTGAGTTCCTCGGGAGACGAGGCGCGGAATACCGGTGCGCGGATCAATTGTGCGCGCGTGGGACTCTCCTGCGGATCGAAACCAAGGAGCCCCTGAGGTTCGGCAGAACGAAGGGCTACCTGCACTCGTGGCGCTGCCAAAAGCTCGTCGAGGATCTTTGCACGTTCCCGCAACGGATGTTCGATCAGAAGTTGATCACCGGCATATAGAATGTCGAACACGAGATAAGCTACTGGTACCTTGCGGAGCATCTCCTGGGTGACTTTCTTGCGCCCGAGCCGCTGCTGCAGAGCGCTGAACGGCAATGCTCTTCCCGGTTCATTCGGCTCCGCAGACAAGTAACTCCAGGCCACGATTTCGCCGTCTAGAATGACGCTTTCGGGCAGACCCGCGAGCACATCCGGCAACTCGGGAAACGACCCCGTGATATCGTCGCGCGTGCGCGAGAAGATTCGCACCTCTCCCCCCGAACAGTGTGCCTGTGCGCGAATGCCGTCGTATTTGTCCTCAACCATCGGTTCCTGAAAGTAGCTGAGCGCTTCTTCCGCCGACTCCGCCGGACTGGCCAGCATGAAACCGACGGGATGGAACATCCGCATACTCGCCTCCGCCAACTTGCCGGCAGCTGCAAGTTCGAGCGTCCGGCCGATATCGCCGAGCATCATGTTGGCGCGTTGTACGGCAGCCAGGGGTCCCCCATACGCCGTGGCAATCGCCTCCTCAACCAGGCTTTCTTTCAGCCCGATACGCAAGTCGCCGGTCATGATTTTGATAATGTACTTGGCTTCGAGCGGGGGCACTTGCGTGAACAGATCACGAACCAGCGGTCCTTTCATGGCGGGACCGCGAGCGGCAGCAATTTGCCTGAAGCTCCGCTGAATCTCGACAATACTGAGATCTCGCTCGAGATTTCTGGCTGGCAACACCCCACGGGCAACAGCGCCCAGATCGCCGTGTTGCCGATATGCGGCGGTCAGTTCGGTCTCTGGCCTTCCCGAAAGCTCAGAAACGATCCGCCACAACAGTGCGCCGCCTACATTCAGAGTTGTCTCTTCCCAGGCGGGAAAGGGCTTGCCGGAGAGGAACACGGCGGCCGTTGCTGCCTCCTCGGTGGTTCGCGATTTAAGGTAATCGGCAACCAGCGCTGTCTTTTCCAGCTTTTTGGTAGTGCTTGCGACCCGTTCGCAAAGGCTGGCCAGTTGTTTCATAGGAACTGTTGTGCAGGGCGCCCGTGCGCCGCCGGTTCGATCCTAAAACGAACCCGTTCGTGGTACCCTAAGTAGTTGAAGCGTCGATTCATGAGGAACATCCAATAAACATGCAGTTCTTGAAAACATTGTGGCGTTTTCTTGTGTCCGTGCAGCTCCTTCCGGCGTTGGAAGGAGGAGAGGAAACCCTGGTCGGCGGCCAGGCCGTTCTGGAAGGGGTTATGATGCGCTCGCCGCATGCGTGGGCGATCGCCTGCCGCAAACCTTCGGGAGAGGTTTCAACCCACAGCGAACCCCTGGAGCGTCTCTCGGAGAAGCACAAATGGATGGGCTGGCCCGTGGTTCGCGGCGTGATTACGCTAGGTCACGCTATGGGGTTGGGATTCCGTGCGCTGCGTTTTTCTGCGAATGTGGCATTGGATGAAGTTCAGCTAGGAGATTCGAAGCAGGGTTCCGAGAAGAAGAAGCTCGAAATCAACGGCTGGATAGCAGCGGTCAATATCATTATTTCGGTGGGCTTTTTCATTTTTATGTACAAATTTCTGCCGCTGCTCGCCGCGACGGAATTGAAGCGCGTGAATCCTATTTTCGGCGAACAGATTATTTTTAATCTGGTGGATGGCGCGATCCGCATCATTCTTTTCCTGCTCTTCATCTGGGGAGTCTCATTGCTGCGCGATATCCATCGGGTTTACGAATATCACGGGGCGGAGCACAAGACCGTGTTCGCGTTTGAAAATGGCGATTCACTCGAAACCGGCGCGGTGCAAAAGTATTCGACCTATCATCCCCGCTGCGGCACTAGCTTTCTGATGACGGTAATGCTGATTTCTATTCTGGTTTACACGCTGGTTCCGGTAACCACGTTCGGGGCGCGATTTGCGGTTAGGATCGCCTTACTGCCACTTATCACAGGTCTTTCGTACGAGATCATTCGTTTTGCCGCCAAACATCGCGGTTCGCTCTTCGCTCTTATGACCACGCCGGGACTGTGGTTGCAGCGCATCACCACGCAACCGCCATCGGATGCGCAAGCCGAGTGCGCCATCATCGCACTGGAACAGGCTATGGCGCTGGAGAAGCAGCATGGGGGCGAGCTGGTAATCGCGTAGCGGCGCCCGCCGCGAATCACTCTCTTTCTCGAACCCAACTGAGAACTGGGAACTGTCCCCTACCAACTGATATTAAGGACTCACGCCTGTGTTTGAACGACTAGACCA
>QIAA01000002.1 GCA_003224905.1 Acidobacteriota bacterium | reverse complement strand
AAGGGGAATCCGTCAGCTCGTTGTCATCCTTGTGCCACGAGCACGACCCTCAGATGGAGCGGCGGAGATCCGGACATACCTTATGTGCCTTTGAGCACGAATAGAAGCCTGTCCGCAACGCCGCAAACAAATACCTATGGACTCGTACGCCTGTTTTCATAGAAGGATGACAGCTATTTAGGGGAGCACGAGCGAGGACGCTCGCGGCTACATCGTCTGGAATGGAAGGGCGCGAGGGGGAGTGTGCGGGCCACAGGGGATGAGTTCCTCACACGCTTTCGCACAGAACGCGAAAGGATGGGGGCCCGGCACCGCGCTTGAAGTGGGGTTGCGACTTGGGCTAGGATTCCGATCTTCCCCTTTTCGGCCCCACTTAGTGGGTAATTGACGAAACTCTTCTCCAGTTGGAAAACGTGAGAGTTGAGTGCCTTCGTTTTCTGAGGTGATACCGCGCTTCGATCAGCATTCGTCTGAATTCTCTGGTGAAAAGTGGCTTTGACACTAATGGCTTAGGTCACGGCGCGTGTTTAGGAAGGTGAGGTATGAACAATTGGACAGATATCTTGCAAACCGTCGCTGTAGTGGCCGCTTTGCTGTTCACTGCTTGGGAAATGCGCGCACGAGTACGCGAGCAACGGTTTAGGAATTACTTGGATGCAATCTCGGGGTTCCTTAACCTATCCAACCTGATTATCGAGAAGCCGGAGATCCATGCACTCTATGAGTACTCTAAGCAGGACTTGACGAGAACGTACGAGCAGATGTCCTCTGAGGAAAAGACGAGAGTCCACTACTGTGACACGCTAATAGCTCTATGTGAGACCGTTTGGTATGCCTCCGAGGAGAAATGGGTTCCTGAAGACGAGTGGTTGTACTGGAAGCGCTGGGCAAACGACCTATGTGGGTCTCCTTATTTCCGCTGGACCCTCAGTTGGGTCGAGGGTGAATACGATGCAAAGTTCCTGGCAGCGCTGAGATCCGCTTCGCGTGACTAGGTACCCGACCTCTCAGGACTCCGTGCGACAGCGAGTTTTTTCGGGACAACTGGAAATCGCGTCCTCTCACCGCCCGGACCAAATTCCGCGGCGCGTGTGGCGCAGTCCACAATTGCATAGATCCTTCGTTGGGAGTCGTGCGGGAGCGCAGGGCTCCGCTGCCTCAGGATGACGGGGAGGAGAGTCGCGCCATGAAGATCGGATTAGAGAATTCCTCGATAGGCCGGTGCTGCGATTCAGTGCATGGGGTCCCTTCGACTTCGCAGGACGGCGCTGAGCGCCGTCCTGCTTCGCTCAGGATGACAATGCTTAGAGAGGAGGAGTCGCGGGGGAAAGCAGGTCCCCTTCGGCTTCGCTCGGGGCGACAATCTTGAGATGATCGTCGGCACGGCTAAAAGCCATGATTCCAGAAGATCACAAGGGGGGATACCCGGGTACTAACTGGCAAACAGATGACGAGCGAGAATCAATGTGCTACGGCCGCACGCGGGCGGGGGCGCCCGCGCCACACAGGCCGGTTCCACAAATGGCAGCGCTTCATCGCTTGCACTTCCCTGCCAGCTTTTGATTCAACAGCCGGGACATGAACAGATCGAAAAACTCGTCGGATTTGGAATTCAGGCAGACCTGCACATTGGGAGACCCAGCGCCGGGACGGGTGTAGCCTTTGTCATCGATGTCGATGTGCATGGGCTTCGTCGGGCAGACGTCGGGTCTCATCGTGAAAGCTACTGCTACGGGATCAAACAGCGTGGGCGTTTGCTGTCCCCAGAGGTGGTAGAGCAGAGTCAGAGCGTCGGTCAAAGGAGTGATCTGCTGAAATATGACTTCGCGCTTCACTTCGTCCAGCTTCAGTTGAGTCGAGTCCAGAGGCATTACGAACAGGGGCACGGCGGAGGCAAATAATCGTCGCGCCGACGGAACGTCGGACTTGATGTTGTATTCAGGGTCGGGGCCGCGGTTCGGCAGATAGCCCAGATCGCCATAGCCGCGGTAGATTGAGCCGCCCATGATGACAACACGCTTCAGCTTCTTAAAAGTCTCGGGGTCACGCTCGATTAGCGCGCCCACATTGCTCATGGGAGCGATCGCCAGCAACGTAATTTCGTTGGGGTATCGTCGAATCTGCTCAAGGATGAAATCGACGCCTGAACCATAAGGCTTCGAGGGCTTGGGGAAGGCTTCAGCCCAGCGTGCCTGGCTGAGCTGACCGCCAGCCTGCTCAGCGGGGATTCCGGCCATCACGGGGATATTGCTCATGCCGGTTTCGCACAACATGCGATCCACCAAACGGGCGCGGAGCTGGGTGTCTCCCCAGGCGGTGGTAATTCCCAGAACTTCGAATTCCGAACTGGCGAGCACGAATGCGAGGGCGAAGGCGTCGTCGATGTCGCCGCCGATGTCGGTATCAAGGATGATTTTCTGACGGGAGTTAGCTGCGCGGGGTTCCTGCGACCACGCGGATGAGCAGAAGGAAAATGTGAGCAGAACTGCTATGCATAGCGATCTGAAGGGGCCCATCGGCCCATTCTATCGGCTGGGTGTGGCTGCGTAGGGACCTACCGCGGCCGCCGAGCTGCGCTCGGCCGGACAGCCGGGGGCGGCTGTCCCCACATGGGCTGTTCTCAATCCTGGGTGACTTCGGACTCGGTTGCCATCCGGAACTCGCCGCCGAGAATTTTCGTGACTGAAGTCAAATCGTGCGCCAGTGCGGACCGCCACCTTCCCACGGAATCCTGCGCCAGCGCTTCCATGGTTTGTCCAAAGGAAACGAGAGCCTCGCTGACCTCGGCCTTCAAGAGCGCCGAAATGGAGCCTTCGATCTGTTTCTGCACCGTCTTCAGGTGCGCACAGGCGTTATCCAGCTCTTTGTTGAGTTCCTTGGCGTTGCGCGTTCCCAATTCTTTGAGGACCACGTCAACTGCGCTCTCCAACTGGGTACGCGCGCTGTTGATGATCTCGCTGCCCATTCGCACCAGGCGGGCGTCGAGCTCTGACTCGAGTTTGCGCGCGGTTTCGTCCAGCTTGGTTACGCGGCTTCCGATATCCGCGGTTTGCGCATGCAGCCGTGACGCTTCAGCTGAAGCTCCTGCATGAACCTGCTCCATTTCCTTGCGGTAATCGTCGTGTTCCTCGCTCAGGCGCTGTTGCAGGGATCGCAGAAATTCTTCGCTGCGCCGTTCATGGCGGATTCCAGCTTCCAAAACCTGCTGCTGAAACCTGTCGGCTCCGGCGTTCAGGCGCTGCTGCACGGTATCCCCGATTTGCTCGGAGAGGCCTTGCGCCTTCTGCTCAACCGACTCCAACTCCTGCGTGAGGTGCTCGCGGAATTCATTCTGTCCTTCACGAATCTTCTTGCCGATGGCGTCCTTCGCCGACTCGAGCAGCTCTTCCGACTGCTGGCGGGTTTGCTGCAGAACCTGCTTGCCGAGGTCCTCGCGCAGGCGTACCCACAATTTCTCTTCAACCTCTGGCGGGATGTGCGTCAGCGAGATGTCGAACTGGCTGCGCCGTGGGGCGGTTTTGGACACCTTCTCACGAAGCGCCATGACTTCGGCCTGCAATGGCTGCACAGCTTGCGCAACCAGCGCCTTCACGTGCTCATCTTGAGCTTGCATAGAAACCTTGTCTCGTCCGATCTGCGACGACATCGAAGTATGGTTGCCTTTCTTCTTGCCTGGTCCCGCTATGGCTGGCGATTGCGTCCAATCGTCCGGATAAGAATCCAAACCCCAGAAATTCTCCGGCTGATCGAGCATCGCGCCCAGCTTCCAACCCATTTGACCTGAGCCCAGAGGCTGACAATCCACGATGTGAGCCATCGTCCAGTTGCCATCCTTGCTCTGGAACTGCACCGGAACACCGGCTTCCAGCTTTTCAGGCGACCGCATGGAGCAGCCATGCGCGTTGACCATCAATGTTTCGCAGATCTCGGAGAAATCGGAATTCGGTTCCAGGCTGGTGACGAGTATCGGGAGTGCAACTGGGACTCGCGAACTGCGCCGTTCTGTATCGGCCATATCTGCACCTTGCATGGTTATGCCCCGTGGTGGCGAGTACGGGCCGGCGGGCCCGTGCATGGCTTGAGCTGCGGAAGAATGAGCGAAGGGTGGGAGGGCATTATTCGCAGCGATACTGGCCAGATACCTCGACCGCGCATTGCGCTGCTCTCTCGGGCTTCTCCACGCCTCTCGAGCCATGCAGAAGTAAGGTAACAAAGATTTAATGATTAGCCCGGACCGGTAGTGTGCTGCCCGAATGTTCAGTTGGGCATGCGAGATACTGGCCGTTGGTATCAGACGCGATGAACCAAGGATTAAGGCCATTCGGACACATTTAGAGTAAGGTGACCAGAACGGGAATTTGCACCGGCTCAATTTCGGCCATGGTAGCGGATTCTACGCACTTATCCAGCGCCCAAGGAGAAATCATTGTGGCAGCACCATTCATAACACGGCTTCTTGAGATGTTCTGTTCGCATCGCTTCTCCTGGCCTCACACCGGGGTTCAAGGGCAGGACTATCAGGTTTGCCTGCATTGCGGAGTGGCGTATGAATATGACTGCAGTACCATGCGCCGCACTCGCCGGCTGGCAGCCCCTCCCAGTACTCACTACGAACCGCTGCTAGGCAAGCCTGGATCCCAGGCCTGAGAGGCGCAGGAAGCGCCGGGCAAGTTATTTCTGGGCGGCAGTGACGGTGCGCTTGTAATCGGTAAATTTCAGCAATTGCTTCATACGCACGTCGCTATTGTTGAAGTGCAGGACATCGTCTGCGGACGAGTAAGTAGGAAACCAGTATTTGCCATCGATCTGCTCGCGCCAGGTCGTGAACTCGGGAAACAGGTTCTCTTCCAGCTTTTTTTTCTTGACGATTTTGATGTCGGGAACTGACTTGCCCCGGTTCTTTACGATCTGGAGATCCTGATCATCAATCCAGAGCCTCCCCTGAAAATAACGTTTTCCCTTCTCCATGACCTTCGGGGCCACGTCGAAAACATAGCAGTGTAATTCATCCAGCTTTTGCTGGCCGACATAGGTCAGGTTGTATAGCGGCAGCTCGTCAGTGCTAATAGTGAACGACGCGCGGGTTTCCAGATCCTCAGTGTCTTCCGGAGAAAGTGTAATGCTGGGCTGAGGTGAGAAGACTGCGGTCTTCACCCGCTTGCCTTGAGCGTAGCTGATGTCGGCCACTTGCCGGTATTCGCCGGTGACGGTGTCTCCGTCCAGTGCTTCGAGTTTTATTTCCTGCCTGAAGGTGTATTGCTCGCGAACGCGCTTCCAGTCTTTTTCATTTGCAGTAAAGCGGGTAATGATTTGCGCAGGAGTTAATACTTTGGGTGGAGATCTGTCGAGTTCGCCTTCCTGTGCGTGGGTGGGTAGCTCAAGAAAGACGAGTACTGCGAAAAGCAAGATCATCGGCGCGGCTCGCCGATGGAGATTTACGGCCATGGCGGCTCAGTGTAGCGAATTTACGGGGGCATGTCAGCCGAATTGCGGCATTGGGACGATGGTCAGGCCTCTGCTTGATAAAGTAGTTGCTACCAACATGGGTGCAGTGGAGAAGTCCCGAACTCATGAGACCCCCAAAGCGCAGGTCGTTACGGCCGCGCCGCTCACCGCATTCTCATGGCTGATTCATGGGTTCAGCACGCGCCAGGGCGGCCGCTCGGACGTTTACGGTGGCCGCTCACTGAACCTAGGCTTCACGAAACAAGACTCGCACTCAGTCGTCGAACAGAATCGCCGTACATTTCTGCGGGGTCTCGGGGCGAGCAAGAATGCCCGGCTCTGGCCGCTGGTCACGCAGCGCCAGGTTCACTCTGACCTGATCCACTGCGTCGACTCTGTTCCGGAGCACCCATTGACGGGCGATGGACTGCTCACACGAACACCTGGCATCGTCTTAGGAATTCTCACCGCAGATTGCCTGCCCGTGATCCTGGTTGATTCGAAACGACGAGCGGTGGGAATCTTCCATGCCGGGTGGCGTGGAACTGTGAAACGCATCGTCGAAAAAGGTGTGGGCGAGATGCAACGCTATTTCGGTACCCGAGCCCGTGACCTGAAAGCTGCGATTGGACCTGGAATTTATGCCTGTTGTTACGCAGTCGGGCCGGAGATCCGGGAGCAGTTTGAATCGCAATTCACATACGGGTCGGAGCTGTTCCACGAGATAAAGGAGTCCGATCCGATTCGTGACAAGTACCCGCTTCTTTTTCTTTCAGCGCGTCCTCCCGGGCACAGCGAATTACCGAAGAAATTATTCTTAGATCTCACTGAAGCCAATCGCCGCCAGCTCGTGTGCGCAGGCGTTGCTGCAAGGAACATCAGCGTTTCACCGCTGTGCACCTCCTGCCGCACGGACCTGCTGTTTTCGCATCGCGCCGAAAAAGGTGTGACGGGCAGGATGATGGCTGCGGTGGCGATCAGGAAATGAGGCACAAGCAGGAATTCCTGCCCTCGTCACCTGAATTGCCTTCGTTCATTTCCGCAAGTAATATCGGATCTTCTCTGATCTGAGGTGCTGACCCACATGCCAGAAGCCACGCTCACGTCGCCGCGTGAAATCGCGAATGGTGAATCGAGCAGCCCTCCTGCGGTCGAGGTCTATGCCATATACGGGGTGGAGCCCGAGGTGCAGGCTTATGCCATGGCAAAGTACTCGCGCTCGGCGCTCTCGATGAAGGAATCGCTCAAGGAGATCAGCCAGCAGAAAGCCGAGAAATTTCTCAACACCTTCTACTTCCAGTATGGACATCGCTCAATCGCTGACCTTGCGCATATTGCGCTGGCGATTGAACGCCTTTCGATTCTCGCGGCAATCTCCGTCGCCGACGAGCAGCGCTGGGATGGCCAGGAACGCTCGACCCGCTACCAGGATTTCAAGAAGAGCGGCTACTACACGCCCGATTTCGGCGATGACCGCCAGGCAAGAGATTTGTACCGGCAAACCATAGCAAACCTGTTTGCCGAATATGAATCGCTCTCGCAGAAGATGTTTGAGTATCTGTGCAGCGTCAAAGCAAAGCCCGCGGAGATGAAGCAGGAAGCATACGACCGCACTTTGCGGGCCAGAGCGTTCGACATTTCGCGTTACATGCTTCCTCTGGCTACCAATACGTCTCTTGGTGAAATCGTCAACGCACGCACGCTGGAATCGCAAGTTTCCCACCTGCTCTCGCACAGTCACAAGGAAGTGCGTGAACTTGGTGAATTGCTGAAGCGAGCCGCAACTTCTCCCGCGTACAATGCCAATCACGACTCACTGCGCAGAATTGTTGAGCAGATCCGCTCTGTGTCTCCTTCCCTCGCAGATCAGGCGGAGCAGGAGCTATTGCGTGAAGTGCGCGTCGCGCCGACCTTAGTGAAGTACGCCGATCCGAGTCTCTATGAAATCGAAACCCGGCGCGAATTACGTCAAGCCGCAGCGGAATTGATGGGCGACACGCCCATCGCCAGCGCCCCGGTTGTTGATTTGCTGGATGAAGACTCGCTGGAAATTGAGCTTGCAACCACGTTGCTCTACGAGCATTGCCATTATTCGTACCGTCAGCTTCGTGATGCCCTTGGGTCGAGCGGAGCGAAGAAACGTCAGGAGATCATCGACCTCGGCCTTCGACATCGCGGCAAGCACGATGAAATGCCACGTGCATTCTGCGCCGGGCAGCAGTTCCGATTCGACATTCTCATGGACATCGGCGGATTCCGCGATATGCACCGCCATCGCAGGTGCATCCAGATAGGCCAGGAATTCACCACGAAGCACGGCTACGATACGCCCGCCGACCTAGAAGCAGCCGGCGCCCTTTCGAGCTACGACACCGCTATGCAAGCGGCTGCCAGAGCGGTTGACGATTTGTCGAAGCGAGCCAGTCCCGAGTCAGCAGAAATTGCGCAATACGCGATTCCCCTGGCCTTCCGCAAGCGCACACTGTTCAAAATGGATTTTGCGGAAGTCGTCTACATCTCCGAGTTGAGGACCAAAGTGCCCGGCCACATGTCTTATCGGAAAGTGTCGTACGCGATGTTTGAGGCCATTGCGCAGCGACACCCTGAGTTGAAGCAGTATTTCCGAGTCACTGATGTGAATAAGCCTGTCGACCTGCTGGATAGATGATCCAAGCATCTTGCCGGTTTTCGCTGCCGCGTCAAGCCCGCTCGTCCTTAGCGCGGAGCCAGTCCAGGAACATCTGCTCGATCGGCTTGTCATACTTCAGGAGAAGGTGACGAACCGTGTGACCGCTCACGAAATGGCACACTTCCTCGGCAAGGTTCTTGGCGTGATCGCCCGCGCGTTCCAATGACTGGGTCATGAAGATAACCTGCAGGCTGTCATGGCGCGGTGAGTTTTCCGGATTCTCAATGTGGCGAAGAAAAATCAGATTGCGGAGACGATCCATTTCGGCATCGGAACGAAGCACATCCACGGCTTTCTTCACATCGCGAGTGGAGAATGCCAACCCAACATCATCCAGCATCTTCTCGAGCACCGTCGCCATGTGGGTGAGATCGCGGGTGTCCTGTGGGTCCAGGCGTGCGCCCACGGCCTCCGCGCTGCTGGCGAAACTTAGAAGAAGATCTCCAATGCGCTCCACGCCGATCATGATCTTCATACAGGCCAGCAACTCGCGCGCTTCCGATCCATTGACGTGAGTGATTGTTTCGGTCACCCCCGCGTCAATTTCCATGTCCAGGCTGTCCAGTTCCTTTTCTCGCTCCCGAATGGTTCCCAGCAGCAGCGAAGAACCAGTAGCAATGCTCTCTGCTGCCGCTGCGGCTGCCTCTTTGGCGACGGAACATGCGTGAATGGTGCGTTTGACCAGCTGGGAGTAAGAAATCTCGTAATTGGGAGCTTCGATTCTTGCCGTACTCATCAGTGCACTCCTCCGAGAGCCGGCTAGCTTACGCCTGGCTGTTCTGCCGTAATGTTCGCGCCTGTATGGATCGGGATTCAAAGCGCGAAGATACGGTGTTTTCACCCAGTTTTGGTTAAAGCCCTGTGAATTTCTTTACATTATCATTGCGGCGCAACAGGAAGGGTAAACAGGAAAGCCGAGCCGTGGTTGAGCTCGCTTTCAGCGCGGATAGTACCGCCATGCGCGAGAACGATGTGTTTAGCAATGGCCAGGCCGAGTCCGGTTCCACCCGATTCGCGAGAACGTGCTTTATCGACGCGGTAGAAACGCTCGAAAAGGCGAGGCAGGTGCTCGGAGGAGATACCAGGTCCGAAGTCGCGCACGTAGAACTCCACGCCTAGCGGCGATGAGCGGGCGCCAATGATGATACGTCCACCCGAAGCGCCGTATTTCAGTGCATTGTCGACCAAATTGGAAAAGACCTGATGCAATGCTTCGGAATCGGCGTTGACAGATGGCAGTGCCCCATTCTCAATCTGAAGTTCAACGCTGTGTGCCTTTGCGATCTCACGAAAGTCGCGAGCAGCTTCCTGTACCAGTTCACTCGGCGAAACCGGTTGCAGACTGAAGCGCTGCTCCCCGGATTCGACCCTAGCCAATGTAAGCAAATCCTCAGTCAAACGCGCCATGCGTGAGGCATTCTTGCGAACAATTTCGAGGAAATCACGCGTGTGGTCATTCTCCGGACCGCTATCCAGCAGAGTCTCGGTGTAGCCTTGGATTGAGGTCAGCGGAGTACGCAATTCATGAGAGACGTTGGCGATGAAATCGCGGCGCGTCTTCTCCGCCCGCTCTCTTTCGGTGAGATCCCGCAACACGGCTACCGCACCTCCTCCCGGCAATGGCGCGGCAGTTACGTCAAAAGTGCGTCCCGGGACAATGGAGGCGGCTCGCCCTCCGGACGGCTTGCGGCTTTCGCTCGCACTATGCACGGCCTTCAGGAAGTCAGGATCGCGAACGGTCTCAACCAGCAGCGCATGGACACGAGTGCGTTGAAGCTTATCCATGCTTTGATTGGCCCACTGCACACGCCGATCGGGTCCAACGGCAATGACCGCATCCTGCATGCTGTTGAGCAGGGTTTCGAGCTGACGCTGGCTGGTCTGGAGCGCGGCGAAACTGGCCTCCAGCTGATGGGCTGTCTTATCCAGCGCAGAAGCAACTTTTCCAATTTCATCAAATGAAGTTTCTTCAATCCGCGCCGTCAAATCGCCTGCCGCAATGCGATCAGCAAAGCTGACGATCCGTTTCAAACGTCGGGCGGTCGATCGCGCCGCGATTCCGGAGATCAGGAGAGCAACGGCAAACGCCAGCAGCGAACTGTCCAACAGAGTGCGACGCACCTGCGACACCGAGGCTTCCACATCTGAGAGGGGATATGCCAGCCGCACGGCGCCGCCAGCCACGGGCGCAGCCACGTACAGGAACGGAACACCGACAGTTCGGCTGCGTCGCGTATCGCTGCCAACTTCACCCCTGAGAGCGGCGACAAACTCGGGCCTAGTCGCGTGATTCTCCATGGAAGCGGCACTGGCTTCGGAATCCGCCAGAACCGTGCCTTTAACATCGATGACCGTGGCCCGCGCGCCTGCCGCCTGACCCTCCTGCGCCACGATTTCTGACACTGGATTTTGGCGATCAGTGTTGACCCGGTTCGCGAACAACACCGTCTTCTGACGAAGGTTGCGCTCGATTTCCTGGAGAAGAGATTTCTCCCATGCCCGCCGGATGGAGAAATCCAGCGTCACTGTGGCCGCTGCGATCACGAGCAGAAACGCGCCCAGCAACTTGAAGAAAATCTGGTTTCTCACTTCGGGGCCTCGAAGCGATAGCCCGCGCCACGAACGGTTCTGAGATAACGGGGGTTTTCCGGGTCGGGCTCGATTTTCTCGCGGATGCGGCGAACGTATACGTCAACCGAACGGGGAGTAACGAAGGCGGTGTCGCGCCATACGGAATCGAGAAGCTGATCGCGGGTGAACACCCGGCCAAGATGGCGCGCGAAGTATTCGAGCAGACGGAACTCGGTGGCAGTTGTGGTGACTGGCGCGCCGCGTACATTCAGCGTCATCGCGCCGGGATCGATTTCAATCTCCCCAACGCGCAGCGGCCCTTGGGTCAGCGGACGCTCAAAGCGTCGTAGCACAGCTTTAACGCGGGCTACAAGTTCACGAGGGCTGAATGGTTTGGGAATGTAGTCGTCGGCGCCGAGCTCAAGGCCAAGAACGCGGTCGGCTTCTCCGCTTCGCGCCGTAAGAAAAATCACGGGAGTTGGCGCGAGGGAAGGAATCTGGCGAATTTGGCGGCAGAGTTCCAGGCCGTCCTTGCCGGGCACCATGATGTCGAGAATAAACAGCGCAGGGCGCTGCTTTTCGGACTCGCTGATCACCGTAGCGCCACTCGAGAACAGCTTCACCGCGAAGCCGCCAGATTCAAGGTGATGGCGCACCAGACGTGAGATGTCCGGGTCGTCTTCAACGACGAAGATGCTCGGTTTCATGGCTGTATTGTAGCGAGGGGAGCAGCAGACTACCTATCCGCTATTCTAGCCGAATGCCGGGTTTCGATCACCAGATTGCCGAGGCGGTCCAGCCAGAAACGCCCTTTGGGGACAACAAAAGTCGTGGCGCTGTATTCGGTGATGATGGCCGGTCCTGAATATTTGTGTCCAGCTTTGAGCTCCTCACGGGCATGAAGGAAGGCTCGAATCCGCTTTCCTGCGTGCGTGAGAGGAATTCTCGCCGACTCCTGGGCAGTGTCTCGCGTTCTGCCACGAGGCCGTACAAAGGCAAAGCGCTCGGAGGAGGTAATTGATTCCGGCGACTTAATTTTCGCGCGCAGGCGGATCGTTACAAGCTCGACTTCGCGTCCTTCATAACTGTAGCCGTAACGGAGCTGGTGTGCGCGATGGAATGCCGGAATCAGATCTGAGTCGAAAGGAATATTGAGCTCGTATCCCTGGCCGCGGTAGCGGATGTCCACGCTGCGATCGAGGCGTATCTTGCCATGCCAGCCCTCCTCGCGGAGGCCCGTCGCAGCGCGCCGCTGGAGAAGGGAAAATTCGTTTTCCAGTTTCTGCAGAGGCGGTTTATTCGAGCAGCTCCAAACGACTGTGCGGGAATAATCCTTCACCACGTCGCTGACCAGAATCCCATATGCGGAGAGCGCACCTGGCAAAGCGGGGACAATGACTCGCGGAATGGCCAGTGATTCGGCCAGTTCGCAGGCATGCAGGCCGCCTGCACCGCCAAATGCTACCAAGGTGAAATCGCGTGGGTCGTGTCCGCGCTCGATGGAGACCACGCGAATTGCTTTCTCCATGGTCGCATTGACCACGCGTATCACACCCGCCGCGAACTGTTCCACACTGAGGGCAGATTGTTGCTTCTTCAGCCATTGCGCGATAGTTCGGTGCGTGCGGTCGAGGTCAAGAACAAAATCCCCGCCCAGGAAGCGTTTTGGCTGCAGGCGTCCGAGCAAGAGATTGGCATCAGTAACGGTTGGCTGTGTGCCGCGGCCATAGCAGATCGGGCCGGGATCAGCGCCGGACGACTCCGGCCCCACCCGCAATGCTCCCGCGGCGTCGAAGCGCGCAATCGATCCGCCGCCCGCGCCGACCGTATGTATATCGAGCATCGGAACTCCAACCGGCAGGCCGGCAATTGCAGATTGAATGCCGAGCGAAACCTCACCCTTCACCAGCGAAACGTCAGTTGAAGTTCCTCCCATGTCGAACGAAATAATTCGTTCGACGCCGCTAAGGCGCGCCATGGCGGAAGCGCCAACTACCCCACCCGCTGGTCCTGAAAGAATCGTGCGAACCGGCTGGCTGACGGCGGAAGTCAGGGTTGTAATGCCGCCGCTTGACTGCATGACAAAGATGCTTGATTTTCCAGCGCGAGATCCTGGTAAACGCTGCACTCGCTGGGCCAGTTTTTCCAAATACCTCTGCATCACAGGTTGCAAATATGCATTGATTACCACCGTGCTCGTGCGCTCGTATTCGCGGAACTCGGGGAGAATCTGATGTGAAATGGAGAGTGGAACGCCGACTGAGTTCAGCGCGTCAGCTACCGCGAGTTCGTTCTTCGGATTGGCAAAGGAAAACAAGAACGAAACTGCAATCGCTTCTGGACGCTTTCTGCGCAGATTTGTCAGCAGTGCCTCTAGTTCCTTCCGCGTGGGAGCCTGAAGAATTTCGCCATCACTGGCCGTCCGTTCTTCTATGCCAAAGCGAAGGTCCGCAGGCACAAGTGGTTCCACACGGTCGAAGAAGAAGTCGTAGAGTTTCGGCCGCGCCTGGCGGCCAATTTCGATTGCATCCTCGAATCCAGCCGTCGTCACGAGCGCGACCCGTGCTCCCTTACGTTGCAGGATCGTGTTTGTCCCGACGGTCGTTCCGTGCAGGACTGTCACTGGACCAGAGGCGCTAATCTTTTTGAGTACCTCGACAATTGCCTGCGACGGATCGGCCGGAGTCGAAAACACCTTCATCATCCGGATGAGCCCACGCTCGACCCATACACAATCGGTGAAGGTGCCGCCGGTATCAATCGCGATGCGAAGCTCTGACTTTTGTTTGCGGGGTGACATCGGATGCGTTCGGGAACGTTAGGGTAACATTTGACGCTGAGTTTGCCTCTTTCAGCGTAACTATGCCCTATGAAATATGACTTCCTTGTCGAGACCTATGCGACCGAGCGGCTGAAGATCGTCAGCGTGTGGAGCGAGTTTAAGGACGAAGATCTTCCCGTTCGTCCTCGATCCGCGCGGGCGCAGCGTGCATGAGCAGATGGTGCATCAGTGCGTCAGCGAGGATCTCTGGTTTCGCAACATGCTTGGAATTGACGTAGGCGCGCCTCCGCTTCCGAAGCAGGAGACAAGGTTCGAGTTCATGAAGCGATACGCGGAAGACAGCGGAAAACGGCTCGCCGCGTTGCGGGAGAAGAATGAACCCTGGTGGGAAGAGAGCACAAAATTCTTCGATGTGCAGCGTTCGCGCGCCTGGGTAATGACTCGGCGACTGACTCATTCGTCCCATCATCGAGGTCAATTGATGGCTATGCTGCGAATGCTCGGGCGCGAACTGCACAGCAACTACGGCCCGACTGCTGACACTGGCGGCCTGATGCAGAACCATGCGCCTACTATCTACGCGTACCCCAGCTTAGACGCCTTGCTCGAAGGCGAAATACGTGGAGGTGTCAAGTCATCGTTGCCGGGTGGGGGCGGTAAGCCTGTTTCTGAGCGCCCGGATACAAAGTAAGGTCATCATTGGGACGCCGCCGCACTCAGGAATGTTTGCTGCCGCCAAACGCCAGTGTGAGCAGTGTCTTCTGCTCCACTTCATGCGCTTTCGCTGATCCTGTGGCCGGGCTTGCGCCAGCGGAACGCTTCACTGACAGAACTGGACGATTCCCGGCAATTCTCCGCAGCCGCGGCAGCATGTAAAACAACGCTCCCATGTTGGAGGGCTCTTCCTGCACCCAGACGATGTCTCGCGCTGAGGGATGCTTCTCGAGCACCGCGGCAAGTTCAGTCTCCGGAAATGGATAGAGTTGTTCTACGAAGACGACGGCGGTCGTTGTATCTTTCCGCTTCTTGCGCTCCGCGCGCAATTCATGGCCAATTTTCCCGGTGCAGATCAAGATTCGCGCGGCGTCAGGTACTTCGTAATCCTCCAATACCGGAAGGAATCGCTTATGAGTGAAGTCCTCGATAGGTGAAGACGCATCCGGGTGGCGAAGCATGCTCTTCGGTGTAAAGATGACAAGCGGCTTGCGCCAATGTCGCAGAGCTTGGCGGCGCAAGAGGTGAAAATATTGGCCCGCGTTCGAAGGTTGGCAGATCTGAAAGTTGTCGCGCGCCGCCAGCTGCAGAAAACGTTCGATGCGCGCGCTTGAATGCTCGGGTCCTTGGCCTTCGTAGCCGTGCGGCAGCAACAGTACCAGGCCCGAAAGCAATCCCCACTTGTCTTCCCCGGCGCTGATGAACTGATCAATCACTGCCTGCGAGACGTTGGCAAAATCGCCGAACTGCGCCTCCCACAGCACCAATGCCTCTGGATAATCCCGGCTGTAGCCATATTCAAAGCCCAACACCCCGGCCTCGGATAACGGAGAGTTATAGATATCGCAGCGTGCCTGGTCCTGCGAAATGTGCTGCAACGGGACGTATTCCTGTTCGTTCTCGATGTCGAGCAGTACCGAATGGCGCTGGTTGAACGTGCCGCGACGCGTATCCTGCCCGCTGAGCCGAACGGGAATCCCTTGCTTAACTACACTCGCGAATGCCAGCGCCTCCGCCATACCGTAATCCACGGGACGCTTATCCACACCCATTTCTGCGCGTTGCTCGAGAAGTTTCCTCACTTTCGGATGAATGTGGAAAGTTTCAGGATATGTCGTGAGTTTCTCGTTCAGCTGCGTCAATTCCTCCGCCGGCAACCCTGTGTCCACTTCGTATTCCGGCTTGTAGCGCCCACCTTTGTATTCGTTCCAGTAGGAAGGCAATTCGCGCAGCGTGGGCTTCTTGGTAATCGACGACGCCCTTTTCTGCGCCGCTTCAAACTCGGATCGAATCTCAGTGACTCGCTCCTGCGCGTTCTCAATCCCCGTGTCTTGAGCATAGATTTCCCACAGCGGCGGATGATTCTTAATTGACTTATAAAGCAGCGGCTGCGTAACCGTGGGATCATCAACCTCGCTGTGCCCGTGCCGGCGATACCCAATCAGGTCCACAACAACATCGCTGCCGAATGTGTAGCGATAGTCCAGTGCCATCCGCCCGACGCGCACGACGGCATCCACATCTTCACCATTCACGTGGAAGATGGGAATCGATTGCCGCAGCGCAAGCTGAGCGGCGAAGCGGGAGGAATGTTCTTCATTCCACAGCGTAGTAAAGCCGAGGAGGTTGTTGGCAATGATGTGAACCGTGCCGCCTACGGTGTAGCCGGCGAGATCCGCCAGGTTCAACGTCTCCGCAGTAATTCCCTGCCCCGCGAATGCGGCATCACCATGGACGAGTAAAGGAAGAAATTTCTCCGAACCGCCTTCCCCGGCGCGGTCCTGTTTGGCTCGTGTCCTCCCGATCGTGACCGGATCAACCGCCTCGAGATGACTGGGATTGGAGACCAGATGAATATGAACCTTCGCGCCATTGCGAGTTACATACTCTCCCGTCGCACCCATGTGGTACTTCACATCGCCGCTGCCGAGCACACTTCGCGGATCCACATCCTCGAACCCTGCAAACACTTCTTCCGGCGCGCGCTGGGCAACATGCACAATCACATTCAGGCGCCCGCGATGGCTCATGCCCATCACCAGTTCGACCGCCCCGCGTTCTCCCGCTGCTTCAATGATTTCATCAACCAGCGGGATCAGCGCTGTGACTCCCTCAAGCGAAAACCGCTTGCTGCCCAAATACCTTTGCTGCAAGACCTGTTCAAAAATCTCTGCGCCGATCAACTGATCCAGCAGGTGCTCATGATCCACAGACGACGGTGTACCTTCCATGCGTTCCTGAATCCAGGCTCGCCTTTCAGGATCGGAAATATGCATGAACTCGGCGCCTACCGTCCCGGAGTAGATTCTGCGAGCCTCCCGGGCCGCTTCGCCATCGATCTGCAGTTCAGGGCGAGACTCCGGCCGCAGAAATCCCAAAGGATCGAGGTCTGCCTCCAGATATCCCCACCGGCGGAATGCGTCGAACACCCGCTCGCGTTCCGACGTGGAAACGGGCAAGACGCCGGTGGAGGAAGTCGTCCTTGTCGCCATAGTCATAAGGATAACGGATGAATCAGCTCAGATCGCGGATTCAGGCCAGGAGCGGGAACTTGTCTGCAGGTTCACCACGTGCTCCCGCGACTAACGAGTCCTGAATTGGAGTGTGTCCCATTTGAGACCCGAGTCATGCGACTCCTTCTGGCAGCCCCTGCGTGTGCAGCAATGATCACACCGCGAGTCTCCGATGTAAGTAGGCAGAATGGCACTGTTGGATACTCCGAACGCTTCCGCCCTCGCCAGCGCACAAATGCAATTGCTTCTGGTCGGGGACGATGAAAAGGATTTCGCGTATCTCCGGAACCTGCTTGCAGGGGCTGGAGGCGGCCATCTTGGAGTCGATTACGCGGCCTCGCCGGAAGAGGCCCGGGGCCGCATGGGGCAGACCACGTATGACCTTCTGCTTTGCAGTTACAAGTCAAGCGATCGCACAGCTTTGCAGTTTCTGCATGAGATCCGGAAGGAAGGTCCGGCTGCGCCGGTCATCTTCCTGAGCGATCACGTAGACCAGGTGGCGGTCGAAACCGCTATCAAGGCCGGGGCGTGCGACTGCCTTCAGACCTCCAGCCTCGATGAAGCCTCCATCACTTGTGCGATTCGCTATGCCATTGACGTTTACTGCAAGGAACGGCAGCGGCAGAAAACCGAGGACACACTGCGTAAGCTGTCCCGCGCGGTGGAACAATCGGCAGACCTGGTAATCATCACGGACCGTGCGGGAGTGATTGAATATGTGAATCCCGCATTCGAAACCCTAACTGGATATTCACGTAAACAAGCGGTTGGGCGAACGCCGCGTTTGCTCAAGTCGGGACACCAGTCCGCGGAGCTCTATCACGACCTGTGGAAGACGATTCTCGCGGGCAACGTGTTCCGTGGAATCATGGTCAATCGAAAGAAAAATGGAGACATCTTCTATGCGGAAAAGACAATCACGCCACTCCGGGACTCGGATGGAAGGATCACCCACTTCATTTCGAACGATCGCGATATTACCGAGCGGCGCCGGCTTGAGCTGCAACTCCAACAAACCCAAAGGCTGGATGCCATAGGCAAGCTGGCCGGAGGAGTGGCCCACGATTTCAATAACCTGCTGATGGTGATCAGTGCCTATGCAGAGCTCATGCTGGACCAATTGTCTCCGGAGCATCCGTTGTGCCGCAACGTACTGGAAATCCAGTCAGCATCGCGGCGCGCGGCGGATCTCACCCGCCAACTGCTGGCGTTTGGCCGGAAGCAGGTGCAAGATCTGCAACTTCTGGATCTGAACTCGACCATGCAGGAAATCCACAACATGTTGTTGCGGCTGATTGGGGAGGATATTGAGCTTGTATTCGTACCGGGGAAAAATCTCGGCAGAGTAAAAGCCGACACGGTACAAATCGAGCAGGTTGTCATGAACCTGGCGGCCAACGCACGGGATGCAATGCCGAACGGCGGCAAGCTCACGATCGAAACTACCAGGACCAGTCTGGATGAAAGCTACCAGCAGCGCCATTCGCTGGTTCCTGAGGGCGATTACGTAATGCTGGCGGTGAGCGACTCCGGCCACGGTATCTCACCGGAGCACATCTCCCATATCTTCGAGCCGTTCTACACGACGAAGACAGAAGGCAAAGGCACGGGCCTCGGCCTTGCGACTGTATACGGCATTGTGAAGCAGAACAGCGGTTTCATCTGGGTGTACAGCGAGCCCGAGTTCGGAACAACCTTCAAGATCTATCTACCCCGGGTCGAGGCGGAAATCCGCGCTGTACCCCAGCCTCACTCAGTAGAGCACGTTGCGAATGGTTGTGAGACGCTGCTCCTGGTTGAAGATGAAGCCGCCGTAAGACGCTCTACCCGCGAGTTTCTTGCCACAAGCGGTTACATTGTGCTTGAAGCGGAGAATGGACAGCATGCACTGAAGATTGCCCGAGAGTTCAAGAGCCTGATCCATCTCATGATCACCGATGTTGTTATGCCGCAACTGGGGGGTGCTGGCCTTGCCTCGCAGCTGGCGGTCGACCGGCCCGAGATGCAGGTGCTGTTCGTCTCGGGATACGCAGAGAACACCATCCTGCGACAAGGAGCTATTGATGTGAACGCACGCTTTTTGCAGAAACCTTTCTCGCTAAAGGCATTGGCTTGCAAGATCCGCGAGATTCTGGACAGTAAAGTTCCGGCGCTGGTTGCTGCGGCAGCCGCTGCTCACTAGTTTGTACGCCTGGCGGTAAATCTACTTCAGCGCAGTCAAGCGCGAATTGAGGCGGGACTTGTAGCGCGACGCGGTGTTCTCGTGGACGACTCCCTTCTGAATAGCCTTATCCAGAGCCGAAACTGTCTGGCGGAAAGCCTGCTCTGCGGCCGGTTTATCTGCCTTCGCAAGGCTTTCACGAAAAGCGCGTAATTGGCTGCGCAGGCGCGAGGTATTGCCACGGTTGCGGGCGGTGCGTTTTTCCGTCTGACGGGCGCGTTTCAACGCCGAAAAATGGTTTGCCATATCTGCTCGTTACCTTCGTTTTCCTGAAGAATATTCCGGTGGGTTCCGAATGAGCTATTTTACGGGAGTCGTTTGCAGCCGGTCAAACCTATGTCAGCCACTCTCGAGCGGCTCAAGATCCTGATTAACTCCTCTACTCCCATAGTGGTCATGGAAACGGTGGAAGAGATGCGCGCCGTCGGCCTGGCGCGCGCTGCCTCCGCGGAGTTGAATATGGCGGTGTTCGAGTGGAGTATTGCGGACGGACTGGTGCGCGCGGGTACAGGCACTCCGGTAGCACCAAACATATCTGGGCACACCCGTGTTGACTCGCGTGCTGGCGGGGGCGGTGAGAGTGATCGGTTGGCAAATGCTGTGGTTTCGGCATTGGGAAGTGATGCCGCTGCAGCCGCTAAACCTGCCATCTACAACACCCGCGAGCCCGTACAGGCTTTGGCCAACATGGAGTCCATGACCGTTGAAGCGGTATTTATTCTCAAAGATTTTCATCGTCATCTGGAGGATCCGGTCGTGGTGCGGCGACTGCGGGACGTCGGCCAGAAATTTTCGATCAACCGGAGAACTGTCATTCTGACTGCGCCTTCGATCACCATGCCGCCGGAACTCGGCAGTCTGGTCGAATACCTCGACCTGCCTCTTCCGGATGTGCAGCGGTTGGGTCAGATCATCGAAGAAACGTTCAAGCGCCTATCGAAGAATTACACATTACAGCTCAAAGCGGACTCCGCCGTTGTCGACGTTATCGCTGCCAATCTGCGTGGCTTGACCGAAGAGGAAGCAGAACGCGCGATCTCGCAAGCGCTCGTCGCAAGGTACGCCCTCTGCGGGGAGACCGCAACGGATGTCCTGCAGGCAAAGAAAGAACTGCTGCGGCATTCGGGCATGCTGGAGTTCATCGACGCATCGGAGAACATGGCCGGGGTGGGCGGTCTTGAGAACCTGAAGCGCTGGCTGGCACAGCGGCGCGGCGCATGGGAAGATACAGCGCGCGACTTTGGGTTAGAGCCGGCGCGGGGTGTAATCATTTTGGGAGTGCAGGGATGCGGCAAGAGCATGTGCGCGAGGGCAATCGCAGGCGAATGGAAGTTGCCGTTGGTGAAGTTCGACACCGCAGCAATCTTTGACAAGTACATTGGCGAGACAGAAAAACGGATCCGCAAAGTGTTTCAGGTTGCCGAGGGGCTTGCACCCTGTGTCCTGTGGATTGATGAACTGGAAAAGGTCTTCGCCGGCAGCGGACCGGATTCGGCATCGGTAGATGCGGGTGTTTCGTCGCGGCTGTTAGCGTCCTTTCTTGGCTGGATGCAGGAAAGGAAGGCAGCAGTGTTCGTGGCGGCAACTTGCAACAATGTGACCGCACTTCCGCCGGAGTTGATCCGCAAAGGGCGCTTCGATGAATTGTTCTTCGTCGATCTGCCCACTCTGGAAGAACGAAGGCAAATCTTCGCCATTCAGTTGAAGCGGCGGAAACGCAATCCGGCAGAGTTTGAACTGGATCGCGTTGCGGCGGCCGCGAAGGGATACTCTGGGGCTGAGATCGAAGCGGCCTTGCAAACAGGTCTATATGCAGCGTACTCAGCGAAAATGCAGTTGAACACGCGGGTTCTGCTGGATGCGCTCCAAACCACCGTCCCGCTCTCGATCACGCGTGCGGAAGAAATTCAGGCTTTACGGGAATGGGCTAAAACGCGGGCGGTGCCGGCATCATCAAGCAACACAAGGGTTTGAAAGGCTCCGATTTTAGAGCTCTGATGAGCATTGACTCTCATTCCAGAGCGGCGGTACTCTTGACCTCAATGAGTAGTTGCTTGCGTCCTGGGGCGAGCACCTTCGGCTGCTTCCATCTCCTTACAGAAGAATTGTTTGCGCTTGGAAAGCTCCGTTTGTCCTGGTTTGACAGAACCTGCCGAACTGCATTCGGTCCGTCTTCAAAACCGCTAGGGAGGGTGAGTTCTGCGTGGTCGGCCTGAGCATCTAATCCGCGGAAGTTAAGGAGGCAAATTCGTGGGCGGGCTTGTTCTTGGCGAAGTCGAGGAAGCGCCCACGGCACAGACTGAATGAAGAAGAGTATCGAAATAAGTGCGAATATCGAAACCCTGTTCGGCACGAGAGATGAAAATCTGCGCGTGCTGGAAGACGGTCTGAACATCAGCATCGATTTGCGATCCGATTCGATCGAAGTAGAAGGCTCGCCGAGTGACGTGACGCGGGCCCAGCAAGTCTTCACCGACTACGAACACCTGCAGCGCTCCGGATTCACATTCAACAATGGCGACCTGAACAGCATGCTGCGCGTGCTGACGGCCGACCCCAAGGCCACATTGCGCGGACTAGCTGAAGCCGGACGGCAACGCTCGTTCGGACGGCGCACGGTGCAGCCAAAGAGCGTGAATCAGCGCCGGTATCTCGAAGCCATCGAGAAGCATGACATGGTATTCGGCATCGGTCCTGCCGGCACGGGGAAAACTTACCTGGCGGTGGCGATGGCTATTTCCGCATTGCTTGCCAAACGCGTGAACCGCATCATTCTCGCGCGCCCCGCGGTGGAAGCAGGCGAGCGCCTCGGCTTCCTGCCCGGCACCTTGCAGGACAAGATCGATCCCTATTTGCGGCCTCTCTATGACGCCCTCTACGACATGCTCGATCCGGAGAAGGTGGATCGATACCTCGAAAAGAGTGTCATCGAGATTGCGCCCATCGCTTTCATGCGCGGCCGCACACTCAATGATTCATTCGTGATTCTTGACGAGGCTCAGAACACCACTTCGGAACAGATGAAGATGTTCGTCACACGCCTGGGCTTCAACTCGAAAGCCGTGATTACAGGCGATATCACGCAGATTGACCTTCCCAGTGCCAGGCGCAGCGGATTGCTGGAGGCGGCAGACGTGCTGAAAAATGTCGAAGGCCTGACTTTTGTTTACTTCGACGAAAGTGATGTGGTGCGGCACCATCTGGTGCAGCGAATCATCCGCGCCTATGACGAGCACAAGACGAAAGCCGCGGAGGACCAGATGCCGCTGCTCGAATCCAGGGGCAGCACAAACGGAAAGGCGAACGGGACCGAGCCCGCACTACCGGACAAAACTGCCATTTCCTCAACGGAAGTCGAGAGCGAAGAATAAACTAGGTGGAGAATAGGCAGGAGGGTCCGATTGGATCCTCCTGTTCTGTTTGCGTTCAAAAGCTGCGCATTGAGCCGTCAAAGAATGCGAGATGAACTTGGTGATCTTTCGCAGGAGAGTTGCGGGGCTTACCGAGGCGGCACTCTCCAGATTTGTGACGAAAGCGAGCCGCGCCGCCAGCCTGGAGGGCACGGTGGATGTATTGGTGACCGGCAACCGTGAATTGCGGCTGCTCAACAACCGCTTTCTCGGAAAGGACAAGGCCACGGACGTGTTGTCATTCCCCGCAGAGCGTACTCCAGATAGCCGGTATGCAGGCGAGATTGCCATCTCTGCCGAGATTGCTTCAGAGAATGCCCGGCGATTGGGCCACGACATCACTCAGGAGATCAAAATTCTGGCTCTGCATGGGATACTCCACCTGGCAGGCTACGATCACCAGCGGGACAAAGGCGAGATGGCGCGCAAGGAGCTGCGTTTGCGTACTAAGCTGAACTTGCCAAGTGGACTGATTGAGAGAAGTCCGGAGGCTGGAGCTGCGGGAAAGCCCCGAGACCGCTCACGCGGTAAGCCTTCTCGCGCCACTACAGCCAGACAATCACGATGAACGTTGCGATTGCAATTGCGCTGGTCTTATTGTTCGGAATACTTACACTTGTCTCCTATGTAGATCGCATTTACGCAGAGATTGGGAAATTTCTATCCCGCGAATTCCAGAATAATATCGATATATTTGAACAGAAAATCGAGCCGAGGCTGGGAGTGAGCCGGACTCGGGCCTCGCTCTCCATGGCCGTGCTCGTGCAAGTTACTATGGCGGCTATCGCCATGCTGGTGGGCTTTGCCTTATTCCGGGACGGAGATTGGAGTATCTTCCAGATTCTCCAGGCCATCGTCAGCCTGGTTCTGGTTGTGGTTGTGTTCAACCGATTCCTGCCATTTGTGTTCTTCTCGCGGACAAAGGGCGAATGGTTTGTTCGCTGGATCATTCCCCTGCGGGTTCTCATTTACATTGTTTTGCCTGTGACTCTAATGCTCGGATTTCTGCAATCCGTGACCACGCTAACTCGCGAGCACACCGACGAAACGCCGGAGACGCAGGCCGAAGCGGTAGACGCACTACTCGAGGCGGGGCAGGAAGAGGGCATCCTCGATCCCAGCAACCGTGACCTGATCCAGTCTGTAGTGAAGTTCGGCGAGAAGACGCTGCGCGACGCCATGAAGCCGCGGCCTGAAATCGTGGCGGTGCCCACGAATACCACGGTCGAGCAGTTTATTGAACTCTTGCGCTCGAAGCCCTTTTCCCGCGTGCCTGTGTTGGAAGGCACGATTCACAACATCGTGGGGATCGTCTACGCGCAAGATGTGCTGCAAGTGCCCGACACGGAGGCTCACGTCAGAACCGTAGATTCTCTGATGCGGAAGGACGTCTATTTCGTCCCGGAGAGCAAGCTGGGCAGCGAGCTTCTTCGAGAGATGCAGAAAAACAATATCCGCATGGCAATCGTGGTCGACGAATACGGCGGGGTTGCGGGACTGGTAACCATCGAAGATCTGGTGGAAGAAATCGTGGGAGAGATTCGCGATGAGCACGATAAGGCTGAAATTGTTCGCGAGAGCGACCAATCCTATATCGTGACCGGCAACATGGATGTCGACCGGCTGAACGAACTCTTCGGCGCACGACCGGAAACTACCGAATCCGCCACCGTAGCTGGCCTGGTGAGTGAGTTGGCAGGGCGCATTCCACGGAAAGGTGAAGTTGTGGAAGAGGACGGGCTGCGCTTTGAGGTACTGGAATCGACAGAGCGCAAAGTCGAGCGGGTGCGCGTTTCGGTAGCCCGGCCCAGGCAAATGAAGTTAATGTAGCTGACGCGCGATGACCTTCCACTCCGGATTCGTTTGCATTCTCGGCCGTCCCAATGCTGGAAAATCGACGCTTCTGAATGCGCTGGTTGGCCAGAAGCTGGCGATCATTAGCCCCAAACCACAGACGACCCGCAATCGCATCCTGGGGGTGATTCACCTTCCCAAGTCAAAAAAGAAATCGGGAGCGCAAGTCATCCTGCTCGATACGCCGGGGGTCCATCGGCCTGACAGTTCCCTTGGCCGCAAGATGATGGCCGAAGTCCGGGAGGGAATGGATGGCAGCAATCTGATTCTTATGATCGTCGACGTCACGCATCGTCCCGAGCAGACTGATCAGTTTCTGGTTCAGATGGCAGAGAAGTCGGGAACGCCGATTTTCCTGCTATTGAACAAGATCGATCTGCTGCGCCATGACAAATCAAAGTTGTTGCCCATAATCAACGAATACAGCAAATTGCAGATCTTTCGGGAAGTCATTCCAATTTCCGCACTCAAGAAACAGGGCCTGGATCTGCTGCTGGAAAAGATTGTTGAGGCTTTGCCGCAAGGACCACACTATTTTCCTGAGGATCAGATTACCGATCAGCCGGCGCGCTTCATGGCGGCGGAAATCATCCGGGAGCAGGTCTTGCGTGAGACCAGCGAGGAAGTGCCTTACGCCGTAACTGTGCTGATTGAACAGTTCGAACAATTGCCGAAGCTGACGCGGATTGCGGCAGCGATCTTTTGTGAACGTCAGGGACAGAAAGCAATTTTGATCGGACAACGCGGTCAAATGCTGAAGAAGCTCGGCACCGCCGCCCGTCAGCAGATTGAGAGAATGTTAGGGACACGCGTGTTTCTGGAGCTTTTTGTAAAGGTGCGTTCGTCATGGCGAGAATCGCGGGAATTCGTGGAAGAACTGGATTGGAGGCGGCAATTGCACGACTTTGTCGGACCCAGCCAGCACTAACCAGCGATGCCTCTTTTCACTTTTTTCCCAATTTGATTGGACGAAAGTAACGCAAGACCGTTCAGCCATGCCGAACGGTGTTTGCTCAGTGCTCCATGTACCTGTACAATCCCCTCGCTGCTACTCAATGGACGCCTCGATTTGCAACATGTCTCCTGATGTCGAAAGCCACGACTTCGAACCCGACAAACTGGTCCTGAAGTTGCGCGTTACCCTTTCTGCTGACCGGAACGCGATTGATCCGGTAGTGGAAAGCGTGATGCAGATTATTCGGGAAATGAAGTGTGTCGACGGCAAGGAAAGTGACATCGAGCTGGCTCTCAGCGAGGCGCTGGCAAACGCCGTGGTCCACGGTGCAAAGGCGGACGCCTCAAAGATCATCGAATGCGACGTAGCCTGCGACCAGAGCCGAGGGATGCTGATCGTCGTGCGTGATCCCGGCACAGGCTTCGACCCCGTAAATGTTCCAAGCCCGTTGCAGGGTGAAAATCTCTATTCAGACCACGGTCGCGGAATTTTTCTGATCAATCAGCTGATGGATGAAGTGAAGTTCGCCAAGAATGGTACTGAAATCCGCATGTTGAAGAAGTAGTTCGTTCCAGCGCCGCAATTACTCCCTAACAGCAATTCCCAGCGTCTTCATCTTGCGGTAAAGATGGCTGCGTTCCAGCCCAAGCACTTCCGCAGTGCGGCTGATGTTCCCGTGATTCTCATCCAGCTTCTTCAAGATGTAATCACGCTCATAAGCGGCACGGGCCTGGTGCAGCGTGGAAAACTCCTGCCCTCCCGAGCGCCGGCTGCCATCGCGATGCACCAGAGGCGGCAGGTGCTTCCGATCGAAGCGGGTCGTAGTGGGATTCATAATCACAATCCGTTCGATCACGTTGCGTATTTCGCGCACGTTCCCGGGCCAGGAGTAACGCATTAAAGTCTCGATCGCATCGTCTGTGATTTCCCGCGGGCGGCGCCCATAAGCTGCGGAAAATTCCTTCAGGAAATAGCGCGCCAGCAGCGGGACATCTTCGACCCGTTCGCGTAAGGGAGGCACGGAAAAAGGAATGACGTTCAGCCGGTAAAACAGGTCTTCCCGGAAATTACCGTGCGAGATTTCTTCCTCCAGGTCTTTGTTGGTGGATGCTATCACCCGCACGTCGACGGTAACCGGCTCACTGCTGCCGACTGGGGTAATTCGTTGTTCGTCCAGCGTGCGCAATACCTTCGACTGCGTCTTCAGGCTCATGTCGCCGATTTCATCCAGAAACAGCGTCCCCCCGTGAGCCCTTTGAAACTTCCCCTCCTTGTCGCTGGTCGCCGCGGGAAACGAACTCCTCCGGTGCCCGAACAGTTCGCTTTCGATCAGGTCTTCAGGAATCGCCGCGCAATTCAACTCCACAAACATTTCATCTTTGCGCAAACTCTGAGCATGTATGGCATGAGCCACAAGCTCCTTGCCGGTCCCGGACTCGCCATAGATAAGCACTCGACCGTTGGTAGGCGCCATGATCTGGATCTGCTGGCGCAACGCCTTCATCGGAATGCTTTCACCAACGATGACGCTCTTAGGTGTGAGTTGCTTCTTGAGCTCGCTGTTTTCTACACGTAACCGCTTAGCGTCAATTGCGTTCTTGACAAGGATGAGAGTCTTGTCGATGGAAAGCGGTTTTTCGAGGAAATCGTAAGCGCCAAGCTTGGTAGCCCGAACGGCAGTCTCAATGGTGCCGTGGCCCGAGATCATGATGACCTCAGGAGCGTTTTCGAGGTCCCGAATTTTGGCGAGTATTTCGAGGCCGTCAAGTCCCGGAAGCCAGATGTCCAGCAGCACGACGTCAAATTTTTTCTGCTGAAGCGACTGCAGGCATGCCTCCCCGCTCTCCGCAACATCGGCGCGGTAGCCTTCATCCTCCAGAATCCCTTGCAGCGATTGCCGAATCCCGGATTCGTCATCAACAATGAGGACGTTATGCATGCGGAGTTGCGGCCGGTATCTCCGTCATCTTCGACGCTAGTGGCAGTTCGACAACGAACCTCGTACCTACAGGCTCGTTTTCTTCGATCCGTATAGAGCCGTGATGATCCTCGATGATGCGGCTGACAATGCTCAATCCCAGGCCCGTTCCCCGTTTCTTCGTCGAAAAATAAGGCAGGAAGAGTCTCTCCTTCAGTTCCTGCGTGACCCCATGGCCGGTGTCAGCGACCGTGACCTCCACCGCGTCGCGGCTCACCACAAGTGAAGTGGAAATCTGAATCTCGCGGACCAGGGATGCCTGCATCGCCTCCGCGGCGTTGTCCACCAGGTTGGCAAGCACGCGCTTGATGGCTTCTGAATCGGCCATCACCTTCGGCAGGTCAGGGGAGAGAAATGTACGTACACGAATGGAATCCAGGCGCCCGTTGAACATTGCCAGCGTGCCTTCCACAATGGAGTTTATGTCGGCCGCTTGAGGCTTGGCGGCAGGAAAGCGGGCCAGGGTGGAGAACTCATCCACCAGAGTTCGGAGGTTTTCGACTGCGGTTGAAATCGTTTCCGCGCAGGCATTCAGAATGCGAAAGGAAGCGCCTTCCTGCGGGGTGGCACGTTCCAGATGCCGCTGAATGCGCTCAGCCGAAAG
>QIAA01000157.1 GCA_003224905.1 Acidobacteriota bacterium | reverse complement strand
TCCGGCCTGACTATAGAATTCTGAATTGCAGAATTCCCGTGGTACACGCACAGCCTGAGTGCCGGTCTGGCGCTGGGTGGTTTGTAGCTGAAACGAATTCCACTTTCATATGAGCATGCATTCCTTGCTGGCGCTGCAAATAGGTGGCGGATCGATGGGATGGCTGGGTCTGGCGCCCCTGGTCTTTATTTTTGCCATCTTCTATTTTCTGCTGATCATGCCGCAGCAGCGGCGCCAGAAGAAATGGCAGCAGATGTTAAGCCAGCTCAAGACTGGTGATAAGGTCGTGACCAGTGGAGGGATCCGTGGATCTATCATCGCGCTGAAGGATGACTATGTTCACCTCCGAGTGCCGCCCGATAATCTGCGGCTGGAAGTGAGCCGCGCTTCCATCGTTTCCGTCACAACATCGGATGAGAAAACCAGGGCGGCGTAGTGAGGTGTAACGCAGAAAGCATCCAAACAATAAAGTTATTTAGGTCAGCAGAGGTATGAAGCAGAGGTATGAATAAGAATCTGGGCTGGAAACTCGCGCTTACGTCAGGGACTTTACTCTTTTTCCTGTTTGGAATCTTTGGGATTCCAAAGAGCTTTTCGGGTAGCGGACTGCTTGCCGCTTTGCAGGATCGCATCAATCTTGGACTGGATCTCAAAGGCGGAACCCACCTGATCCTGCAGGTGCAGGTCAACGACGCTATCAACGGCGATTCCGATCGCGCGGTGGAGCGCCTCAAGGACGAACTCTCCCGCCGAAAAATTAACTACACAGACATAAACAAGCCCGACCCGGCCAATAATCCTGATGAGATCGTAATCAAAGGAGTGCCGACGGAATCGAATGCTGACTTGCGCAGCATCGTGAGTGATCGCCTGCCGGAGTACACGCTCAATTCCGGTGCTGAGAATTCGTGGACTCTGCGCATGAAGCCGCAAACCATGGCCGACCTCAAGAATCGTGCGGTCACTCAGGCCATCGACACCATCCGCAACCGTATTGACCAGCTTGGCGTGAGTGAGCCGATCATCCAGGAGCACGGCCTCGGACAATATCAGATTCTCGTGCAATTGCCGGGTATTGATGACCCGGCGCGGGTAAAAGAAATCATGCAGTCGACCGCAATGCTGGAGATCAAACAGGTTCTCAGCGGCCCGTATGGCAGTGAGCAGGATGCGCTGCAACAGAACAATGGAGTGCTGCCGCCGAATTCCATGCTGATGAAGGGCAACAGCGTCGGCAGCAAACGTGCCGACGACACCGGCGAAGAATGGTATCTGGTGACGCGCAGTTCGGCTGTCGCAGGAACGGACTTGCGCTCAGGCGGCGCGAGCGTCGGGCGCGACTCCAACACTAACACCCCGGATGTGAATTTCACGCTCACCAATGAGGGCGGGCGGAAGTTTGCCTCTTTCACGGGATCGCATGTGGGGGACAAACTCGCAGTTGTTCTGGATGGCCGAATCCGTGAAGTCGCCAACATTCAGGAGCAGATTCACGATCAGGGACGCATCAGCGGCGGAGGCATGACCGAGCAGAACGCCAAAGACCTCGCTCTGGTATTGAACTCAGGAGCACTGCCAGCAAGCATCAAGTATCTGCAGGAACTCACGGTGGGCCCGTCGCTGGGGACGGATTCAATCCGCGCCGGAGTAAGAGCAGCAATCGTAGGCATGGTCGCGGTGCTGATTTTTATGCTGGTCTACTACCGCGGGGCGGGAATCAACGCAGACATCGCATTGATTCTGAACCTGATCATCTTGTTAGGATTTCTGGGCTTCAGCGGGGCGACGCTGACTCTCCCTGGAATTGCCGGTGTCATCTTAACTGTGGGCATGGGCGTTGATTCAAATGTCCTGATCTTCGAGCGAATCCGGGAAGAGCTGCGCAACGGAAAAACTCCGCCCTCGGCAGTGGAGCAAGGCTTCGGTCATGCCTGGGTCACGATCGTGGATACACACGTGACGACGATCGTTTCGGCGTTTATTTTGTTCATCTTCGGCACAGGACCGGTGCGCGGTTTCGCAGTCACTTTGACGTTCGGCCTTCTAGCCAACCTCTTCACCGCAGTCTTTGTGTCCCGCATGATTTTTGACTGGATTTTGAGCCGCAAACAACGCGGCGAGGCGTTGAGCATATAACCGGCTCTCGACTCTGCAGTAATGATTTGAGAAGGGGTTTTAGACAGCGTGGAATTTTTTCATAATCCAAACATAGACTTTTTAGGCAAGAAGTGGTATTTTCTCGCCTTTTCACTTGTGTTCAGCGTGGCGGGAGTGCTTTCCATGCTGTTCTGGCATGGGATCCCGTTAGGGATCGACTTCCGCGGGGGCACGCTGGTGGAAGTGAAGTTCGCGCAACCCCCCGATGACAATGTTATTCGCGCGGCCATGGACCGCGCGGGCCTGCACCATGCGCGTATCCAGCGCTACGGACCGCTTGCGAACAACGAAGTGCTGATCGATCTGTCCCTCCAGGAAACCAGTGAACAGGCACTGGACCAGGGAAAGACGCAGATCATCAATGCACTGGAGACGGACACTCCCGCAGGCAAGCAGGACCTGAACAACAGCAGCTCTTTGACAATTTCAAATTACCTGCTGGAAAAAGATCCACTTCGCGCCGGAACGGACGCGAAGCAACGCTACGACGCGGTGGCTCAGGCTATCGTCAACTACCGGGATAACGTAAAGGGCGGCGTGCTCCACTCATTTGACGAACTGAGGGGCGTGGCTGATCCGGCTGTTGTTGCTTCGCTGCAGGACGGCTTCTTTCTTTCGAATTTTGGCGTGCGAAACGTGAACATCGTCGGACCGCAAGTCGGGCAGCAGCTCCGGAGGCAGGCATTTCTGGCCGCCGTGTATTCGCTTGCCGGCATGTTGGTGTATCTGGCATTCCGGTTCGAGTGGATCTACGGCGTAGCAGCAGTCGTGACCGTGTTTCATGACACACTGATCACAGTTGGCGCGTTCTCGCTTATGAATAAGGAGATTTCGCTCACGGTGATTGCCGCCATCCTGACCCTAATCGGCTACTCGAATAACGACACCATTGTCGTCTTCGACCGCATTCGCGAGAATCTGAAGCTGATGCGCCGGGAGAAGCTATCCGACATCGTAAATCGCAGCATTAACCAGACGCTGAGCCGGACCATCTTGACAGCGGGTTTAACCTTCTTGACGGTACTTGCGCTGTATCTTTTCGGCGGCGAAGTTTTACACGGCTTCTCGTTCGCCCTGGTAATCGGGATTTTGATCGGTACGTATTCTTCCATTGCGATCGCCGCGCCCATTCTGGTGGCTTATCAGGATTGGCGCAGCAGTCGGGGGAAGACGCCGGTAATGAAGGCTGGGCGGCCCGGCGGCGAAGGCCGTCCCAAAATGAGCTCGGGATCCAAGCCAAAGGCAGCTGTAGGTCCTTGAGCCAGTGGATTTAAAGGGGAGGTACAGAAGATAACAAGGATTTTGCATCCCAAGGGCATTCACGGGGAGCAAACAGCGAAGGGGCGGTGTCTAAAAGTACGTAGGGTCTGTGCAGGAGAAACCTTATGTTTGAAGACAGCCTTATCGAATCCGGAGGTAGACTTAGTACCAAACGCGGATTAACCACCACTATTTCCTTCATCTTGCAGGTAGCGCTCATAGGGATTTTGGTGCTCATCCCGCTTCTGTTTACCGAAGCTCTCCCAAAAACCCAGTTAATGACATTCCTTGTGGCGCCTCCGCCTCCACCCCCACCTCCACCCCCGGCAGCGGCCCCGGTGAAGGTGGTCAAGCAGATTCAAACCGATATAATCAACGGCCAGCTACGCACCCCGACGAAAATTCCCCAAAAGATACTCGAGAACCTCAAAGAAGACGAGGCTCCGCCACAAATGGCTGCCGCCGGCGTGGTTGGCGGCGTTCCCGGCGGTGTGCCTGGTGGGCAGATGGGTGGAGTGATCGGCGGAATCATCAGCTCCACGCCGGTCGCTGTGCCCAAAGCGGCTACGCCGCAGCGCGTGCGGGTATCCCAGGGCGTCACCCAAGGGTTGCTCATTCGCAAAATACAGCCCAACTATCCACCTCTGGCTCGGCAGGCGCGCATCCAAGGTTCGGTCTTGCTGCAGGCTGTAATCAGCAAAGAGGGTGCAATCGAAAACCTGCGGCTGATCAGCGGGCATCCTATGCTCGCACCAGCAGCCCTGGAGGCTGTCAAGCAGTGGCGCTACAAGCCTTACATTCTGAATGGTGAGCCGGTCGAAGTAGAGACGCAGATAACGGTGAACTTTACGCTGTCCGGCGGCTAGAGCGCCCAATCTTCCGCAAAGATGCTTGCCCAGGCTGATGGTGGGATCTTTGCTGGAAAACGATTACGTAGCGCGTCGGTGAATCTGAAAAGTTTCTGAGGAGGAAAAGCAACTCATGTTCGTGGCCAACTTAGCAGCAGTTATCTTTAGTCATTTGCCTATGGCTGCCCTGCTTTTGCAGGAACAGGTGGGCTGGGACCCGATTTCGCTATGGCGACAGATGGGCATCGTGGCGAAAGCAGTGGTCATCATTCTGTTCATCATGTCTGGCTGGTCGATCGGTGTCATGATTGACCGGGCGATGGCATTCAACGCAGCAAGAAAGCAGTCGCGGACATTTGCTCCGGCGGTGGCTGGCGCTCTCCGCGATGGCAAGATCGACGAAGCCATCAAGGTGGCGGAGCGCAACAAGAAAAGCCATCTTGCCAAGGTCGTAACAGCGGGCCTGATGGAGTTCCGCGCACACCAGGAAAGTGGCGAGATTCCCGGTGAAACTATCGAGGCATCCAAGCGTGCACTCGAGCGCACCGAAGCCATCGTTCATGCCGAGCTAAAGCGTGGCTTGGGCGGTCTGGCAACCATCGGATCGACGGCACCGTTCGTCGGGCTGTTCGGCACGGTGTTCGGCATTCTGAATGCCTTCCGCGGCATTCAGCAGGAAAAGGCCACCGGTTTGGCGGCCGTCGCGGGCGGTATTTCCGAAGCGCTGGTGACCACCGCCATCGGTTTGTTCGTGGCAATTCCAGCCGTCATGATGTTCAACTATTTAACCGGCCGAGTGGAAGCATTCGACGTGGAGATGGATAACTCCTCGAGCGAACTGATTGACTACTTCCTCAAACGGCGTGGTTTGCGTAAATAGCCTGCGGCAGGCAAGGCTACGAGCCTGAATTGCCGCACTGGCGCCCGCGGCAAAAGGTTGCCAGTAGCGGACATGATGCCGGTATTACGCATTCAACCGCCCAATGTGTTGGGAGACGAGACATGGCAATCGCAACGCGCGACGAAGGCAAGAAGGTAAACTCCAATATCAACGTCACGCCCATGGTGGACGTGATGCTGGTATTGCTGATTATCTTCATGGTGATTACGCCCATGCTGCAGAAAGGCGTGAGCGTGGATTTGGCCAAGGTAAACAACCCGGAACAGATGCCCGATGCGGACAAAGAAGATGCGCTGATCGTGGCGGTGATGCGTGATGGAAAGATCTTCTTCGGCAATGATCAGATCGCAGTCGATCAGCTGACAAACAAGGTCAAAGATCGTATCGCCAACCGCGTCGACAAACGGGTTTATGTTCGCGCCGACGCCCGAGCCAAGTTTGGGTCGGTGGTCGGAGTTGTGGACAACGTGCGGGCGGCAGGCGTAGATCAGCTCGGACTGTTAACTGAACAGCGGAAGGCTACGCCGAATGCTCCCGCTGCTCCAGCGGCAACGCCACCGGCAGGACAGTAGCAATCAAGGATAAGAGGAGAATCTTATGGGAATGGCAGTCGGCCCTGGTGGAGGGCAAAGCGCTGATATCAACGTAACCCCACTTATCGATGTTCTACTCGTCTTGCTCATCATCTTCATGGTGATCACGCCATTGACCCCGAAAGGGCTCGATGCATTGGTGCCCCAGCCACCGCCGCCCAACGCACCCAAGAACAATCAGACCGACCGGACCATCGTGGTGCAGTTGATCGACCGCGGTGCTGGCCAGGCTCCGGCGGTAAAAATCAACCAGGAAGACACTACTTGGGAAAACCTTCAGGGTCGATTGACCGATATCTTCAAGACGCGCGCGGAAAAGGTGATGTTCGTAAAAGGCGATGACAATGTGCCCTTCGCCGATGTCGCCAACGTGATCGACATTGCACATGCCTCTGGCGTGGACAAGGTTGGTCTGATTACCGCCAAGATCGAAGCCGGCGGATAGTACAATCGTATCCCGCTTTGGGTTCAGCAGACGCGATTCGGGATCCTGCCGTGAATCCTGTGCCACAGGGAGATTCGGAGCGCATGAAAACTACGATACGGGTATTAGGGGCAATAGCGCTCGGGGCAGTGCTGTTGTCGGCTACGGCCTGCAATAAGCTGCGTGCGCGCGACCAGCTCAACAAGGGCGTGCAATCGTACAAGAACACTCGCTACGAAGAAGCGATTGGTCACTTTCAGCAGGCAGTATCGCTGGATTCCAGCCTGATTAATGCCCGCCTGTATCTCGCCACGGCATATGCCCAGCAATACATTCCCGGTGCAGACACAGAAGACAACAACAAGATGGCTCAACAGGCAATTGATCAGTACAAGGCGGTTCTGGAACGAGACAAAAAGAACATCAACAGCGTAAAAGGGATCGCCTATCTGTATCTGCAGATGAAGAAGTTCGAGGATGCGAAATCCTACTATCGCAAAGCTGCCGAGCTGGACCCGAACGATCCCGAAGTGTACTACTCCGTCGGTGTGATCGACTGGACAGAGTCTTTCCAGCCGCGCATGGAAGAGCGCTCGAAGTTGGGTCTAAGGCCTGAGGAGCCTCTCAAGGACAAGAAGGTGTGTGCCAGCCTCAAACAGAAGAGCTGGGATTCGATTCAGGATGGAATCGACAGTCTCAACAAGGCTTTACAGTTCCGTCCCGATTACGATGACGCGATGGCATACATGAACCTGCTCTATCGCGAAAAGGCGGACCTGGAGTGCGACGATCCGGCCGCGCGCGCCGCCGATCTGAAAACCGCCGACGAATGGGTAGATAAGACTCTGGACGTTAAAAAGCACAAAGCCGAAAAACAGCCTGGCGCTCAGGGCATCACCATGGACCAGAACAAATAAACGTGATCTCTTGGCTGAACAAGCGGCCTCTTCCAATTCGGAAGAGGCCTTATTATTTTGGAGGTTGAGGCCATTCTCCTCTCCTGTTTTCAAGCAGCACGGCCCTTGTAGCCTGCAGACGTTGATCTTGGGTGGCGCAGCGCTTCTAGCGCGGCGATAGACCTTCTGGACCAACAGGCTTTAACCACTGAGGTTCTCGCAATCTTGCATGTTCATGTCGCGGCAAACGCTAACCATGACAACGCCGGCATTCACCGATGTTTAAAAAAATCCTGATCGCGAATCGCGGCGAAATTGCCGTGCGGGTGATCCGCGCCTGCCGCGAACTCGGGGTCCTCTCGGTCGCGGTCTATTCAGATGTGGACCGCGCATCGCTGCATGTCCGTAAGGCCGATGAGGCCTATCACATCGGCAAAGCAAACGCGACCGAGTCTTACTTGAATATAGAAAAGATTGTCGATACGGCAACGCGCTGCGGTGCAGAAGCGATCCATCCCGGATATGGCTTTCTTTCTGAAAATGCAAAATTCGCCCAGGCCTGCGCAGATGCTGGCATAAAGTTCATCGGGCCATCACCGGCTTCCATAGACCTGATGGGATCAAAAACCCGTGCTCGCCGTGAAATGCAACGAGCTGGGATCCCGCTGGTGCCCGGGACTTCTGCTGGAGTCGAATCCTACGAGCAGGCGCAACAGACGGCCCGGCAGATCGGCTATCCCGTAATGCTGAAAGCGGCGGCCGGCGGTGGTGGCAAGGGCATGCGTCTCGTTCACTCCCCCGAGGAACTGAAGCCAGCCCTGGAATCGGCACAGAGCGAAGCTGGAGGCGCTTTCGGCGATAGTGAAGTCTATCTGGAGAAGGCCATCATCAACCCGCGGCACATCGAAATGCAGATCCTCGCGGATGAGCACGGCAACGTCGTCTATCTGGGCGAGCGCGAATGTTCCCTTCAGCGGCGCCATCAGAAGGTTTTGGAAGAGGCTCCGTCGCCCATCGTAGGTGCGGAAATGAGAAAGAAAATGGGCGACGTAGCCGTGCGAGTCGCTACAGCGGCGGGCTACAGCAATGCGGGAACAATTGAGTTCCTGGTCGACGAAAACAAGAATTTCTACTTCCTGGAAATGAACACACGCCTGCAGGTGGAGCATCCGGTAACGGAACTGATCACGGGCTTGGACCTGGTGCATCTGCAGATTCGAATCGCATCCCGAGAAAAGTTGCCGTTCCAACAGGAAGAGATCCGCATTCGGGGGCATGCAATCGAATGCCGAATTTATGCCGAGGATCCGGACAATCACTTCTTTCCGAGTCCGGGCAAAATCACTCTGCTCCTGTCTCCGTCCGGCCCTGGGATTCGCCGCGACAGCGGCATGTATGAAGGCTGGACTGTCCCCTTGGAATATGACCCGCTGCTTGCAAAACTGATCGGCTATGGCGCCGACCGTCAGCAGGCGGTCGGTCGGTTGCTTCGAGCGCTGAACGAATACTTCGTGGGTGGAATCAAGACGAACATTTCCCTGTTCCTCCGAATCCTGAGCGATCCGGATTTTCAGGCGGGAAAGTTGGACACAGGTTTTCTTGACCGTCTCCTCGCCCGGGAAACTCCCGTGTCAGCAGACGGCAACTCTGAAATAGCCGCCATTGCCGCGGGAATCTTTGCTGTTCTGGATTCAGCGCCGAACTCCAGCCAGGTGAGCACGGGTACGCTCAGCCCGTCGAGCAACGGCATGGCCCCTTCAACCTGGAAAAAGGCAGGGCGAACGGAAGCTCTACGCTAGTGCGTTACGTATTCAATCCATGAACTACGAGGTCCGCATCGATGACAAGCTGTTCCACTTGGAGTTGGACCGCTCCGAGGGCCAGTGGCACTGTAAGCTGAATGGAACCGCAATCAACATTGACGCAGTTCTAACGCGTACGAACGTCCTTTCCATCCTTCTAGAAGGAAAAGCCTACGAGATCAAACGCGAACTCACGATTAACGGCTTGCATTTGTGGGTTGGCAGCTCACACTACTCAGCGGAGGTAAGAGATCCCCGTTCGCTCCGTCATCGCAAAGACGGTACTGCCGGCAATAAGGGTCCTCAGATGCTGACCGCTGCAATGCCGGGGAAAGTTGTGCGAGTCCTGCTACAGGAAGGCGCACAGGTTGAGGCTGGTCAGGGCATCCTCGTGGTCGAGGCGATGAAGATGCAGAATGAAATCAAGTCACCGAAGGCCGGCAGAATTCAGAAAATCATGGTGGCCACCAGCGATGCGGTTAACGCGGGTGACCTCGTCGCCATCGTGGAATAAGTCTCGTCTGGGACACTACTGAACTGCTCCGTTGCTTCCCATAACCTTCTCCGCATAATAATTTTCCACCTTGGCCTGATCCCGCAGAACCTCGTAATACGCCGCCTTTAACAGCTGTTCACGGCGATCGCGCAGTTGCGCCCGGATCGCCTGCTGCACCCGTGGATCAGCCAATTCGCGCTGCCCCGCAGGCTCTCTTGAAATTAGTTTCACGATCTGGAAGCCAAAGAGCTGTTTTGTGGTTGGGTTGCCCACCGGAATGATCGGACTATACTGCCCCGGCTTCAATTTCATGATTGCGCTGCCAGCCTCAGTATGCATCGAGGACTCCGGCTGAAAACCCAGATCACCGCCGTTGGCAGAAGTGTCCATGTCCTCGGAAAAATTCATCGCCAGCGTGGCAAAGTCGTCACCGCTCTCAAGTCGATTCTGAATCATCTGGATTTTTTTTCGAGCTTCAGCCTCGTTCCGAGCCTTATCGTTCTTGAGATTACGAACCTGCGGGTTTGGCGTTGCCGTTACCAGAATGCGTGCCAGATGATACTGAGGCTCAATGAGATTGAATTCTGAGCGATGAGAGTTGTAGTACGAGCTGATGTCCTGGTCGGTCACCGTAATCTTGGATGAGATTTCCTTGTTGAGTACCTTCTCGACTGTCAGCGAGCGCCGCAAATCCCGCTTGAAATCATCTAGCGTGATCTTCTTTTCCTGTAATCTCTTGTCGAATTCTTCCTTGGTATAAGGCGATTTGATTTCATTGAGCTTGCTTTCCACTTCGTCGTCTGTCGCCAGCAACCCCAGTTTTTCAGCGCGACGCATCAATATCTCATTGTCGATCAACTCCTTCAGGATGCTCAAACGCAAGCTGGTGGCCTGCTCGCCGGCCGGCTGCTGGTCTGAACCAGACGTCTGATTCTGATAATACTTATCGACGTCGGCACGGTAGATTTTGCGCCCATCCACGGAGGCGGCGACATCATCGGATACTGGCCTTGAACACGCGGCAGAAATTACCAGAAGAAAGCCGATAAACCCTGGAAGGAAATGAAAGCGGAGCTTGTCAGGTCGCATCATTTGCCTGAAACAGGCGATGCTGTAGTAGATGCAACCGGAGCCGCAGAAACGCCCGCTTGTTGCAAAGCGCGGTCCAATACTGCACGAAGCTCATTGACGGGAAGCGCTCCATCAACCTTTTCACCATTCACAAACATGGTGGGTGTGGCCTCCACGCCCAGCGATTCGGCTTCCTTAATCGAAGCCTTCACCGTATCTTGCTGCTGCGCCTTGATGCAGGATTGAAGCTTGGGCAGATCCAAATTACGTTTCTGACCTTGCTGCAGCGTCATGCGATCAAGAGCGCTGAATTGAGCCTCGGCGCCTTTTTCCGAGTTCACTTGCCCCTGATTATTATGGATGTAATCGGCAAAGTCCCAATAAGCATCGTTGTTCTGCGATGCCAGGCAGTTCGCGTCTACCGCTGCATGTATCGCCCAGGGATGAATCTGCGAAAGAGGATAGTCCTTGTAGATGAATAGTACTCGGTCCCCGTACTCCTTCAGCATTTGCGGAAATAGCGTCTGATGCATGCGCGAGCAGAACGGACATTGAAAATCGTCGTAGTTTAGAGCGACAACCTTCGCGTCTTTGTTGCCTCGCGTCGGACGCCCGCTGACATCGATTTTCTTCATCACGTCCGCATAAGGATCCTTCGTGAGGTCGAGCTTCGTCATACGCAGCAACGTCTTGCCGTCTTTCGAAAGCAGGAAATCGTAATTCTGCTTCTTTTCCCCTCCATCAAAGCTGATATTCATCGCATCGTAATTAGGAAATTCGCTGGGTTTCAGTGGCCCGAGATTGATCTTCACACCGCTTGGAATGTTATAGAAGGCACGAACCTGCCGCTCGATACGCTTTGAGATCTCGGGCGGAGCTGACTGAGCCGCACACCCTAGGCAGATGAGCAAGAGCAGAAAGATGGGACGTCGAAAAAGCATCACTGAAAACCGCCTGTACATGGGTTGAAATCCGATTATCTCACAGTCGTGAGACAGCTCAGGACTCGAAGAGTCCATGGAAAGGGCACAAAAACAGCTCGAAATCAACTTGCGCGGCGGACCAATTGGCTGGGAGAGAGCAGCAAGTTCATGGAACCGGAGCGAAATCCTTCCAGGTCGAGGGTCACGAATTTAAATCCAAGATTTTTAAAGATTCGCGTGAACTCGGTTGCCATGGCAACATCCAGTGCCTTAGGCATTTCCTCAGGCGCGATTTCGATGCGAACAGTCTCGCCATGATGACGAACCCGGACCTGCCGGAACCCGAGCGCCCGCAGCGCATCTTCACCTTGCTCAACAATAGCGAGCGCTTCGCGTGTTACGGGACGCCCATACTCAACCCGTGACGAAAGGCACGCCGATGCGGGTTTATCCCAGATCCGCAAACCCGCTTCCCGCGCAAGCTCACGAATGTCCTGCTTTGTCAGGCCGGCGTCTCGCAGTGGAGCAAAGACTCGATGTCGCTCAGCGGCGACTTGCCCGGGACGGAAATCAGATTGGTCGTCCATGTTCACGCCGTAGGCAATTGAATCGAAGTTACGCTGCTTCCGCAAATCCTCCATCAGCGTAAACAGTTCGTCTTTACAGTGGAAACAGCGAGAAGCGTCATTGCGGACATACTCAGGCCGATCAAATTCACCGGTGGCATTTACTTCAAGCGGAATGCCTTCCTCGTTAGCAAAAGCGACGGCATCCGTAAGTTGAGCGCGAGCGAGACTCGGTGAATCGGCAGTCACCGCCAGCATATCAACGCCGAGAAGCTGGTGAGCGCTCCAGGCCAGAAACGCAGAGTCCACTCCACCCGAGTACGCGACGAGCGTGCGCCCCAGACTCCGAAGCTGCTTGTCCAATGCCGATCGCTTCGTCGCTAGGTCTGGCATGTATTCATTCTATTACGGTTTATGCACAACAGGGATTCACGCAGTCGGCTAGAACAGCTTCTCCTGCCTCCGCAGATTTCCGAAAGAGCCTATGTTCGCTAACGCGAAATTAAACCGGAACTGGTTCTCATTCCGCACCGACCCCAGCGCAAACCGTCGATATTCAACGCTGAACCCGCAACAGTCCCAGTTGTAAGCGATTTGCGCCGCAGAGTATTGCAGAAATCCAAGGTTGGCGTCGAACCCCAGATTCGCTGCTCCGCTGAATCCAGGCTTATTCGTGTGCCCATAGCCAAGCAAAACTCGAAACTGGTTAAATGCGCGTGCCGTAGGCGTAGGCGTCGAGGGCGACTGCTCACCCGGCGCCTGCAGGTACGCATCCCCGCCACCAACCGTGAATTCCCCAAACCGATAGTTCACAAACGCTGTGCTGGTGCTGATTCTCCCCTTCTTGATGTCGTAATCCAGGTCCCATTCGGCCTCGGCCCGCGTGGTAGGCTGAATGCGCAACCGCGAGATGATAGGCGAAAGTCGCCGCGCATCCGTCAGGAAAGCAATCCCGGTGAAATCGGCGGTGGTGGCCAGCACATTGCGTTGCCCCGGCGCCAGAGCGCCACCAAACGTCGGATCAGCAAAATACTTTTGAGCCAGTTCCCAGGTGAAAACCTCCTGCACCTTCGGACCACTCTGACAGGCCATTTCCTGCGCCTCCTCCCGTTCCCAAGGGATACGGCTCGCCGGCGGGGGACGGCCGACAACCAGCGAAGGCATCCCAGCCGCGCCACAATCTTCCTTCCGCTCACCGGTGCGCTTGGCATAAAAGCGATTTACCAATCCATATTCGACTTCGTTGGTATCGCTCAGGATGTCGCGCCCGTCAAAGCGAAGAATTCTGGCAAAATTGTCAATCCCGGTAACGTACCGATAAGTTATCCGCGGCTCGACCACGTGCTTCCACTTACGCCCCAGCAGCTCGCGGTCAAAAATCCGCTCCAGTGATGGGGGACGCACTTCAAACGACCCGCTTAGCGCCTTGCGATTGATGGAATCGCTCACAGCTTGCCCAACTCCGATAGACGACGAGAGTTGTTGACTGTAAAAAGTATCGCGCAACGAAAACTCCGGTCGAACCGACCACCCATGGAACTCCACCGGAAGCGATAGTACGGGACTGAGGTCGAGACGCCCTACCAGCGGCGCCGTCCGGAATGATGGCTGGCTGCGGGACAAGCCTTCCACCGCCGCGTCGTAGGACCAATACAACGGCGAATTACCTACCTGATGGTCGACACTGGAAGACTCAAAACTGGGTGCGTGGAGAATCGTAATGACATCCCCAGGCGTGGTGCTTTCGAAATTTTGATATCGCTGGGTGGAGCCATTGTAGAAAAAGCCGTTGGTCGCATTGGACAGAAAAGCCAGCGATTTGACCTCAGAGTTCACTGCTTGAATGAATACATCATTAAACGCGAGCCGGAAGACAAATGAACTCAGATAGTCGATATTCATAACTCCGCGAAAATTGCGCCCGAACTGTGACTCGGCGATCAGCCGCACCTCGTGTCCCCCCTGATCAACTCTGGGATGGCCAACGCCCCGGTCAAGCACCCCGAAGTAGTTCACGTCAACGAAAGAAGTTTCGGTCGGACGCGACCGAAAATGTCCCTGCGGCGCCCACCCACGCTGCGAAAAATATTCCGCCCCCATCGTCGCGTCCATGCTCCGATTGATTGCCCAAAAGACTGATTCCCCCACTATCGTCCCCTTCGTCGACGAACGCCCGAGGTTGGGGACCAAAATCCCGCTCTTGCGGGCAGGCTGCTCCACCGGATACGTAGCAAACGGAAGATACAGAACCGGGAAACCTCTGATACGAAAACTGCTGTGGTAGATCGTCGCATTCCCCCCAACATCAACACTGACCTTGTGAGCATCAAATTGCCATTTCGGCCGCGGCAATTCACACGTGGTAATGGTGCCGTCATAGACCACATAGTGATCCGGCGCGGCCTTTTCGACCACTTTTCCCGTAAACGAAAACGGATTCGAGGATGTCAGAATCAGCCGTTTTTCCCGCAAGCGCATCCCGGTCGTGCCCCGCACATGTTCGAAGCGGCCAGTCTCCAACCGGATGTTATAGGCCGCATGATCCGCTTCTATGTGCTCATGATTCCCGCCACCTTCGATCACTACATGCCCGTCGGCGCTTACCTCCCCCGTGTCCGAGTTGTACTCCATCGTATCCGCGGAGACCGTGTAGGTTTCATACTCGATATGAGCCTGTCCCCGCAGCTTATACACTGGTCCGTCTTTTTCCTGTTCTAAAGCACGGATCACCACCTCTTCCTGCGCCGACGGTGACGCCGGAACATCCGGACCGTTATTTTGAGCAAAAAGCAACTGGCTGGTAACTAAGGCATGTGCGAGTAACAGATGACAAACCAAACCTGTCGTGATAAGGAATCGTGTGCGGGGGATCATCGCAAGCGCACGAAAGCCGATGCAAAACTCAGCCGGAAGTACGGTGACGTTAGCACGCCGCTCGTCCGGCTGGCAAAGTGTCGGTAGTTCTTGCTTCAACGTCCATCAGCGTGCACGTGACAACTCGCAATCCGATTATGGCGTGAAACAGATTCGACAGTCCTCCGCGAAGCGGCGCCAGAATGCAGCCCAGTGCGCAAGCGCTGGGTTACCGGGAAAAATGGCTGAGCCCCAACGGGGCGAAAGACGGATTCTTATGCACCATTGCTAGCGCTTTCTTCATGAGACCACGATTTGAAGCCGATGTGCAGTCCCTCTCTGGTACCGACAATAATTCCCAGCTGCTTGCTCCTGAAACGTACGATGCCAGTAACGAGCAGTTTGCCGCAGGCGCCTCCCAAAACGGAAGGCCACGATTTATTGTCGAAGAGAGTTCAGACCTCCAGGGACCTGATTCAGAAGATCTCGTCGCGGGCGGTTCCATTGACGCCGTAACCGATCAATCCGCAGCGGTGGGAGTACCTTCTGAGGGAGTTCGTGTCTCCTCGACCGACCCTGCGGCCTGGCGCCAGGAAATCACCTCGCGACTGAACAGCTACCGTGCCCGGCGGCGGCCGCGTGCCCCACGATATCCTTCTTTGCAGCTGAAATTCAGCAGTCCCGACTTACCTGCAAGCAGCTGCACAACAACCTACAAGGCTTCTGCCCTCCCCGACACGCAGCCGCTCAACGTTCAGGAAGTGCCAACCACGCCGGCTCCGAGACCCGTTCCTTTGCTCCCCGCCGCCGATACAACCGCGAAGATCATCGAATTTCCCCGCTCTGCTGCCGTGCCCGAGCCGCTGGACGAACTTGCCGAGCCGGTGCTGGACCGCCCCCGCATCCTCGAAGCGCCCGAGCCCACGCCGCCGCCACCGGCCTTGGGCGGAATCATGATCGAGCCCTTGCCCCAGCCGATAAATGACAGGCGCCCCGGCTTCGAGATCCCCTTGCAAGGCGCGCCAATGAAGCGTCGTATGGCGGCA
>QIAA01000001.1 GCA_003224905.1 Acidobacteriota bacterium | reverse complement strand
CGGTATGTGCAGCAGGCACGAGAACTGACGAGTTTGGCTGGGCCGGATGGAGTTATCCGAATCTCTACCTGCGACGAGGTGAAGCCGTTGCTGCAAGTCCTCGGCTATCGCCTCCGCCAGGAATGTGGGCAGAGCGGCCTCGCCCTAATTACTGCGGATCCTGAAAGGGCGTTTCTAACAACTGATTCAGGCTTCCCGGTGCCCGATCTTGAGGAGGCGCTGGAGTCCGGTAAACCGTTCAGCTACGCCTTCCCAATTTCCCGCGTACCAATTCTTTTCAATGAGAGTGAGTGGCTTACCGCAGGAAAAGTAAGCAACGCAAAGGACAAAGACGCTGTCGACACGCTGCTGCGCGACCCATCAGTCGCACGTCTTTACTGGGCTTTTTCACGGCTCGATCCTGAAACCAGTGCTGTGTTGCGGCAATCCATCGGCATCAAGAAGCTTGTTCCTTATGGCGCTGTGCTTGATTTTTATGGCGGTCACATTTGCATCCGGTCAGGGCACGTGATTGTGCCCGGCGGCGCCGCGGCGGAATCTGCCTGGAAGGATTTGGTAGGGGCAAGCCCGGAATCGCCCGGCCCATTTGTGCAGCATTTGTTGGCACAGGATCGCGGCTGGCTGGCGGCGTACTTTGATTCGCTCTCGCGCATCCCCAGAAGTCAGCAAGAACATTTTATGCAGGCCAGCCGGCTGCATCGGCTTTACCAGGCATTTCGCACTGCCGACCCATCGGCCGAAGCCACCAGGGCGGCCTTCAGACGGGCTCCAGGCCTCCTGCTTCTCGTGAGCCGCCTGCAATGGGAATCCAATGGCGATCCGCGCATTCCGGGAAATCTGGAAGTGTGGAAAGAAATTCTTCGGCAGAAGACCGATTCCAAACTCATTCGTCAATGGGCCAAGCGAGCCACGCATTGGAGCAGCCCAGAACAGCTGCTGGAAGCGCTGTTTGCGATTTCTCGACTTGAAACCGATGGAGGCCCGTTACAGATATACCTGAGCCTGAATGAATTGGACAGCCAACGGCAGCAACGCCTCAACCCGGAAACAGTTCGCACGTTGGCAAGCAAATTTCCGCAGTACAGCAATCAATATCTGATCTTTTCCGAGTTTCCGGAACTGAGCGATTCCGCAATCCTGAACTTTCTGAAAGCTGCTGAGTCCCTCGACAATATCCCCAATCACACGTTGCGCGGTAATGCGCTCGGAACCTTTCAGGCGAATGTGGGAATTTGGCAAATTCTCGCGCGCCAAGGTCAGATCCCACGGGCAGAACTGAATACCTCCTGGGAGCACGTTGTCAAACCGTTTGAGAAAATCAGCTCTTCTTCACAGCTTTTCGATGCAGGCCACAATTCACTGCTAGCGCTTGTGCGTGCCGCAACCGGACGAGCCACTGTGTCTCAGGACGATGTCATTCACTTGCTGGCCGGGCCGGACGATGCGAGCGCCGAAGGCCACCGAATGCACAACGAGTTCGCCAAACGGTTCCAGTCCGTGCTGGACGACCAGCATCTGGTTTCACTGGACACGCTTTTCGCGCTGGGCGAGGGCTTGAACGAGATGGCTCGTGGAAAGCCTGCAGAAGATGGTTTGATTGCCTTAGCTGGAGAACTCCGCGAATTCGAAATGCCGCGTCCGATCTTCAGCGGCCGCGAACGAACGGAATGGGCAGCGGGAGTCTACAACAACCGGCATACCGAACTTCAGATGCGTACCGACCTGGCGAAACTCATCAAGTCGCCCGCCTCCCGTCCCCAACTGGAACAAGCTCGTGGCCAACTGGCACCTTTTCTGCGCGATACCTTGGTAGGATTGAACTACGCCTATTACGAACCTCCTGGCGCTCAGGCCTTACATCACAATCCACTTCTGGTCCGTTCCCATGATTTTTCAGGTGAAACGGTCACTGGCCTGCAGAGCGTCTGGCAAGCTCCGCAAGTTTTCGGTGCAGGTTACCCCGCCGGTGGCGGCGCGCACATGGTCGGCTCCTTGGCCGATTTGCCGTACGTACTGGCTGAGATGGAACAGGACTTCATCGCTCCCGAAAATGTGCAGGCGCTGATCTGGAGGGAGTTAGTCCCCGGTCTCTTGACCAACGCGACTTTGCCGCGCTGGTGGGCAGTGGGCCGCAATGAATTTCATGCCATCACGCTCTACCAGCACGCCGGGGAGGAGCTCGTAACCGCTTCTGACAAGAATGATCAACTGCGGGGCAAGATCATGGAGATCCTTTCTGAGCGAATGGCTCCGCAAAGATTGCAGCGCTTAGAAGAAGGCCTGCGGGCCGGGCAGCCGCAGGAGGTACTCTCTCGACTGATGCCGGCGGATACCTTCTACCTGGCGGCCGGATATCTGCAGAGATTTCCCACAGAGAGCTCAGCTTTAGGGCCTGCCGGCCAGGAGTTGCAGGCGTTGGCTAATCGATACGCAACTGAGCTCACTTGGGAGCGGTTGTCGCACGATTTCGGCGTGCCCCACCCGATTCTGGCGCAGAGCTACGAACGCGCCCTGCTTAACGTGGAACCCTTTCCCGCGTTTTCGGGATATTCCAGCCGCCTGATGGCCGAGTCGTGGGATTCATGCAATTTGTATTGGGTCCGCCTGGCAGATGAGCTGGGCTATTCGCCCGTGATGCTAAATACCCTGGTTCCCATTCTCACCCGCCGCATGATTGAGAAGATCTTCGCTACTGATTTCGAAGATTGGCCGGCCATACTGCGGGCCATGCAGGAAACCGGCGAGGAATTTCGACAGGGCAAACTGGCTTCGCTTCCAGGGGCAGGGGCTGCGTCGCAACCTCAAACCATAATAGGTAGGACAAGACAATGAGATTCGAGTCGATCATGAAAGGGCTGCTAACTTTGCTTGTAGTAACTTTCCTGCTTGCATCCACGCCCGTCGTGCTCGGCCAGCGTGATGAAGCGCACATACGCGTCATTGTGAACATGGTGCAATTGAATGTCGCAGTGACCGACAATAAAGGAAATTACATTTCCGGCCTTCGTCCCGACGACTTTGCGGTCGTTGAGGATGGCATTCCGCAGAAACTTGCCACTTTTGCAGAAGGCAATGAACCCACTCGCAGCTTGATATCTGTGGCGTCAAACGATGCGCCGTCTGCCGGGAGCATCAAAGAATCCCGTGGCTCAGGTCAGGGCGCGTCTGCCGGCGGTTCCCCCGAAACGCTTGGCTCGATTGTAGCGGGAGCAAACGTTTTTATCCTGTTCGACACCAGTAACTACATGTACCGCGGTTTTGTCTTCGCACAGGACGCCATAGCAGATTTCATCCGTTCTTTAGAGACTGCGAACAGAATCGCGTTTTACTCTTACAGTCGGGATCTGTCTCGGGCGTCGGCCCTCACCGCTGACCGCTCCCAGGTCATACGCGGCGTACGCAGCACAGTTGCAGGAGACGATGCCGCGCTCTACAACTGCCTCCTCTTGACGATAAAGGACGCAGCCCAGTACCAGGGAAGAAAAGTAGTGGTCGTGTTTTCCAATGGCCCCGATAACTCAAGCATCGTGCCGCCGGAAGATGCGGCTGAGCTAGCTCAATCCACTGGAATCCCGGTTTACATGATCAGCACGCAGGAAGCCAGGTTGGAACCTGTCTCCACCGCCGTGTTTGAGCGAATGACGGCTGCGACCGGGGGCAAAGCTTATTTTGCCAAGAACTGGAGAGAGGAAAAGCGGGCATTCGCCTCAATCCGGGACGACTTAGCCCATCTTTATGCGCTAAGCTACTATCCACAGCCAAATCCAAACCGCGGGTGGCGTGCCATAAAAGTGAAGCTAGTTGGAGAACATTTAAAGAAGTACAACATTCGCACGCGAAACGGATATCGGCCTCTGCCTGCCCGATTCTCCGCAGAGAACGCGGCAGCATCTGTGGACTCTGCTCCCGAATAGCGGTTAGCACGGAGCGGAATATTCGCAAGCAAACGCAACACATGATTACTTCGGCTTGTCGGACGGAGCTATCTGAACCTGGATCGCGTGAACGTTGTCGGACTTGGCAGTATCCACCGAGACTACGCCAAGACTGCCGCTGGCGTCGCGTACCTGAATCGTTCGCGTGGCCTGCGCTCCGGAGGGCCCCGAACGCAGGTTATCGGTGGTGAGTGTGGTGAGCCGCAGACCGGCGCCGGGGTCCCCAGGATTGGGCTGCTCCACTTGCTGGACGGTGCTCTGCTGGCCGACTAAGCCGGCGTTCTGCGTGGTTGTCACGCGTTGAACGAGGTGCAGTTTGCCGTCAGGCGTGGAACCTGTGATGTCCGTGGAGTAGCTTTCAACGGTGTTGCGCTTTTCGCCGGAAGGACTCTCGGCCTCCTTACTCACGGTGCGGGCAACTTCGCCTAGTTTGCCTGTGGAGTCGGGGCGGGAGACTCGCTCTTCAGTGCTGCGGTTCTTACCCCCTTCTTTAATGGTGCCCTGCCGTACTTCGCTCACCTGCCAATTTCCCGCACCGTCAGGAAGCAGTGTCGTTTTCTTGACCTCTGTGTTATTGCCGTTGCGTTGCTGGCGCTCTTCGATCTGGGTGACAGGCATCATCCCACCATTGATGCTGGGCTGCATCACGGTAGTTTTCGTCTCGTCTACGTCTCGGCTGATTTTTTTGGTTTCGGAGATTTCGTGTTGCACGACCTGGAGTTTGCCGTTGGCATCGGGATTGGAGGTGGCGCGTACCGTCTTGGAGTTGCCACCGGGCAGAGTCTGCCGTTCTTCTTCCGTTACCTGAATCAGTGTCTTGGCTCCAGAACTATCGCGGCCAAAGGTGCGAATGGTAGTTCGCACGGTGGAAGCGTTCACTTGCACCGACTCCTTCTCGACGTCCTGGTAAGGCTCGAATCTTCCATCAAGTCCGCGCCGTTCAAGCGACTGCTTGTCCAGCGTGCGGTTGCCATTTTTGGTATGGCTTTCCGTGCTGCGCGTAGGATTTACGTCATCGCGTTGCGACTCTGTGGTTGTTGTCCAGGATTGGTTCGTATCAGGCGCCTGGGAGTCGGGAGTCTGTGCTAAAAGTCCGAGACTTAGGCAAAGATACGCGCCAGTTACGAGCATGGAAATGGAAAAGTATTTAGCATGTGCTGATCGTGGTCGCTCAGTTAGTTCGGGAATACGCCGTGTGCTGAACATGCTGTCAATTCTGCCCCTGTACGGACGCGGTGTCCAGCGGAACATTCTGCGGTCTTAATTCGCCGACTATGAACCAATAGGCGAGCAGCCCCACAAGAAGAATGATTGGAGCGAGCTCAAAGCCCGGGATATACGATCCACTTCGTCTGATCAAAAAACCCACCGCCAGCGGTGCGATTATCCCGGCAAGATTACCCGCAAAGTTTTCAGCTCCCGTCCATATGCCTATTCTCTCCAGTGGTGCGCAGGATTGGAGGATTGTCAGCAAATTGCCGGTTGCAAGACCGACCAGCGCCGCTCCGATCAGCAGTCCGATTGCAATGTATGTGTCTGCGGTATGCATGGCGGCTATAAGCGACAGGCCCATGACGAAAGCTACAGTCACGATGCCTTTCCGAGTCCGTGTTTCGTTCCAACCGCGGCGGATCAGGGTGTCGGCGATCCATCCTCCAATCGGTTCGGCGACGCCGAATGTGAAAAACACGAGCGAGGCGTAAAAGCCAGCGCTTACGATGCTGAGGTGGCGGACGGTCACGAGGTAATCGGGCAACCACGTGACGAGGACATACCAGTAATAATCGAAGCAGAAGAACCCGAGGCAGATGCCCAGCAAGTTGCGGTTGAGGAAAACGCTCCAATCGACTCGCCGCGATCTCTCCGGCGCCGGAACCGCGCCATCCACCGGCTCTAGATGGCGAGGAAAAAACCGAAACCAGGGGACGATCCAGAATAGGGCTACAAATCCCAAAAGCAAGAAAGTGTGGCGCCACCCATAGCGTACCAAGAGCCACGGTACTAAGACCCCTTCGAGGACTAGCCCTGTTCGCGTGCCAAAGTCGAAGAGACCTGAGGGCAGTCCGCGCTCTTGCCGTGTGAAGAGTAAGCTGACGATCTTTGTCCCGCCCGGCAGGTAGATGGACTCTCCCGCACCGAGAAGAATGCGGAAACCGATTAACGCTGTGAGACTCCCGGCAAGGCCTGTAAGCCCCTGCGCTAATGACCACACAGCGAAGGCTCCGGCATACAGCCAGCGCAAATTCAGGTGGTCGGCGCACCAGCCGATAGGAACTTGCATCAGGGCGTAAGACCAGAAGAAACACGAGAGCAGCAGGCCCTTGGTTTCCGGAGTCAGATGAAAATCTCTGGAAATCAGGGGCAGCGCAAAGGAAATGGTGGCGCGGTCGAGATAGTTAATTAACGATGCTGTAAAGAGCAGGCCTACGATCGCCCATCGGCGCTGGTTGGCGTTGGATAGATCAGTTGGTGCGGGCTGTTGGCGATCATAAGACTTAGGCACTTGGTGGCCTTCCAAGTTTTCGCCCGAAACTCAAAATAGAACTTTGTCTTTCAAGGCCGCAGGCAAAGGCGCATCAGCGCGGATCGTTGTTTCTCCTGCGTAGAGGTGCCGCAGCTTTGGCAGGCCCGCGACGATGGGTAAGACGGCCGGTGTAGTACGCGTGCCGAAAATGTTGAGGGATTCAAGCTGATCCAGTCTGCTTAATGAGTGCACGGTGGCGTCGGTGATTTTCGTGTGCACCAGGCGCAGCGACCGTAAGCGTTTCATAGCAGCGATGGCTGCTGCGGAGTGGTCGGTGATGGCGGTGCGAGAGAAGTCCGCAATCACAATGTGATCGGCTACTGGAGCCAGGGACGCAAGATCAGCATCTTCGAACTTCTCGCCCAAGAGCGACGCGTTGAACATGAGGTCGGCGGAGGCGCGGGATTCGTAGTCGAGAAGATTCGGAAAGCGCTTCTGCAGTTGGGCGACCGCAGGGGCAAGACCCGCCCTTTCTTTGGCAACTGCGGCAAAATCAACCTTCTCGAAGGTTACCTCCGCCGCTGCTGTTGTCGGCGAGGGGGCGTCTTTGATGGCCTCGAGTGGCAGCGTGGCTGAGGCGTCGGCCGCAATCCACAATTCGATCAATTTAACTTCAGCTGCTGACAAGGGCTTCTTGTTTTCCTTGGGCATGTAGTCATCGTCAGTGGCGGGCAGCGTGATTCTGCGGAAAAGCTCGCTGCTCTGAATGTTCCCCGGCTTGATGACCATGCCATGCTTGCCGCCTCGCATTAGCGAGGCATAACTGTCGAGCCGCAGGTTTGACTTGTGCTTGTTAGCGCTGTGGCAGGTGAAGCAGTGTTGCTCGAAGATCGGGTGAATGCGTGCGCCATAAAAGGTGGCTGTTGATGGTGGCGAAACAATTCTCGTCTCGGCAGACATCATCAGCAACTTGCGCAGGGCTCCGGGCATGAATTCGGTGAGGTGGTCTTCGCCTTGGGATAGTTGGCCGCCACGATATCCGGTCCAGGTCATCAGGCCGACGGTGAGTGCAAGCGCGATTGAGTAGACGAATTCACCGCCAGTAAGTCGTCCGCGTAAGACCCAACACAGCAAACACATGGTGGCGAGCCATACGCCGCTCCACATGTGCTGTGTCATGAGCGGCCCAGAATAAGCACCGCTGCGCGCAAGGCACCATCCCAGGCTTGCCGCCAGAATGGCACTCACGGTCGCGAGGCCCAGCACGAAGTCGGCTGAGGGGCGGAGATAGACAAAGCGCGAGTTCCGCCCGGCCAGTTCCAACACCGGGACCAGGAGGATAAAGGCGATGGGGAGGTGCACTGCTATCGGGTGGAAGCGGCCGATAAATTGCGCCCATTGTGCGCGCTCGCTGCCGTCGGGCGGGAAAGCAATTACTAGAATAAAGAGAAGCAAGATCGGCGTCAGGGCGAGAAGCGCGAAGCGATTCCGTTGCGACAAGCGGTCAAGGGAGGGCGTCATGAGCGCAGGCGGCCTCGGAGGCTGGTTGAACTATTGGCCGTGGAATAGCTCACGCCAGAATCTCACCTACGATGCGTGCGGGTTTTACGCTGGTGAGCTTTTGTTGCAGGCCCTGAAAGCGGTAGTTGAGCTTGTGGTGATCGAAGCCCAATAAATAGAGCATGGTGGCATGCAGATCGCGGACCTCGACCGGGTCCTTGACGATCTCATATCCCATATCGTCCGTCTCGCCATGCGTGATTCCTGGCTTAATCCCGGCGCCTGCCAGCCAGAGGGTGAAAGCTCCGGGGTTGTGATCGCGGCCGACAAACTTCATTTGCTGGCCGCCGCGGTTTTCGCGCATCGAGGTGCGGCCAAATTCACCACCCCAGACCAGCAGCGTATCTTCCAGCAGGCCGCGCTGCTTTAGATCGTCCAACAGCGCCGCGATCGGCTGATCCACTTCACTGCAGCGTTTGACGAAACCGATATTCAGGGCTTCGCTGGCAGCCGAGCCATGAGAATCCCATCCCCAATGGTAGAGCTGGATGAAGCGCACACCTCGCTCAGCCAGGCGGCGCGCCACCAGGCAATTGTTCGCGAAGCTGGCTTCGCCAGGCTTCGAGGCGTAGCGCGCCCGCACGGACTCCGGCTCTTTGCGGATGTCCATAGCATCGGTGGCTTCCATCTGCATGCGGAACGCCAGTTCGTACTGGGCAATGCGCGTGACGGTTTCGGGATTGCCGAATTCGGCATAGGTCTGCTTGTTGATTTCGTCAATTACATCCAACATGCTTCGGCGCAAGGGACGGCTCACGCTCGGCGGGTTTTCGAGATACAGCACGGGCTCGCCGTGAGAGCGGCACTGCACACCCTGATAGACGCTCGGCAGGAAACCGGAACCCCATAACTGCTTGCCACCGTCGGGCGTCTTGCCTCCCGAAAGCAGAACGATGAAGCCCGGTAAATTCTGGTTCTCGGTGCCTAACCCATAGAGCACCCACGATCCAAACGACGCGTAGCCGAGGCGAGCATTGCCCGTGTGTACCAGCAGTTGCGCCGGAGCGTGGTTGAACTGGTCGGTGCGCATGGACTTGATGATGCACAGGTCATCGATATGTTTTTCGAGATGAGGTAAGCGGTCAGAGATCCATTGGCCGCTTTGGCCGGTTTGGTGAAACGGGTATTGCGATCCCAGCAGCTTGGGGACGCCGTTGATGAAGGCGAAGCGTTTGCCGGCGAGGAAGGAAGCGGGGCAGTCCTGGCCGTCGAGCCGCGTCAATTCCGGCTTATGTTCAAAAAGCTCCAGCTGGCTGGGCGCCCCTGCCATGTGCAGATAAATGACGCGCCGGGCCTTGGCGGCAAACTGGGGCGGCAAGACCGAAAGGGGATTGGAGGCGTCGCGAGTGAAATCGAGAGCAGCTTCCGAGCTTGGCACAGCAGCGAACGCTGGAGGAGCATATTTCGCCGCCAACGTCCCCATGAATAACGTGCCCAGGCCACCGCTCAAAGTACGAAGAAAATGACGACGAGTTTCTGCCTCCAGCACGGCACGGCGTACGTCCTGATGCGTCTCAGCGGGTTGCTGCTGATCTTGCTTGTTCGGTCGGGTTTCGGAATCTGGCATTACAAATTACCTGTTCAAAGCTGCATCAAGATTGAAGAGAATGCTGGCCACAGCAGTCATAGCAGCCCGCTCTCTACTCGATGTTGCGTTATTTCTGAGGGCCGCCTTGATCAATACGGGTGCTGCCGGCCTGCTAAGGGCTTTTTCACAGAACCCCCGCAACATCGCCAACTCGCGGTCAGTCGGATCGCGGGACAGGACCAATCGTGCGCCGTAAGTGAGTCGGGCGTCAAGAATATCCGCAGACGTGGAATTGGAGGAAGTTGAATCCACATTCACTTCCAGCATCCGCTTTGCCAGCGCTTCGGAGGCTTCCTGGTACACAGGATCATTGAGCGTGACTAATGCCTGTAACGGCGTGTTTGTCGGTATGCGCCGCGCCAGGCTCACGTCATGATCGGAGGCATCGAAGGTGAGAAAGCTGGGATAGCCGCTGGTGCGCTTGATGTACGTATAGACCGCCCGCCGATAGCGATTGGGACCGGTGGCATCGGTCCATTTGCTGTCGTTGTAGACGGAGTTCCATACTCCCACAGGTTGCGGCGGCATGACCGGTGGCCCGCCCATTGTGCCGCTTAATAGCCCGCTTGCCATGAGAGCCTGGTCGCGCACCATTTCTGCCGTGAGCCGTTGCTGCGGGCCGCGCGCGAGCAGTCGATTGCGTGGGTCACGCTCCATTAGGGATGGTGTTGCTTTCGCGCTTTGACGATATGTTGCACTGGTTACGATCTCGCGTAGCAATGCCTTCATATCCCAATGAAGGTCGTTCTGAAAATGCAGGGCGAGCCAATCCAGCAATTCGGGATGGCTTGGCTCTTCGCCCACGCTGCCGAAATTTTCCAAGGTCTCGACAATTCCCGTTCCGAATAGCTGTTCCCAGTAGCGATTGACCGCCGTGCGCGCAGTTAGCGGCTGCTCGGGCGAGAAGAACCATTTTGCAAGCGTCAGACGATTTCGCGGGGCACTCGTGGAAAGCTTTGGAAACAGCGCCGGCACGTCCGGACTCAGAACGGGGCCTATTTTGGTAAGAAAATTCCCGCGCTCAAATTCCAGGGTGGTTCGCTGCTCATAGGCAGGCTCTTCGCGCATCACTGGGAGCGGAACGGTGCGAACCTTCGCCAACTGGTGAGTCATTTTCTCAAGCTCGGCAAGGCTTCCGGCAAAGTCAGGATTGCGTGCCAACGCTTGCCAGCGCAGATCGCTGCTGGCCGCCAGACGCAAGCGCCGCACCAACGAAGGCTTGTCATTAATCGTCTGGGTCTGCGTAAGACCGAGCTTGATGCGGCTGCCGGGTGCCAGCTTTACCGCGGTTGCCGGAATACCTACAGTCCAATGTGTTCGCAAGAGATTTGGATTTGCGGCAAAGCCATGTGAGCCCGGATCGGCGCTGAACGGCTGCTTGAGTTTGTCCGCGCGCTCAAGCGCAGTTTCCAGATCGGCTTCCGAATCCGGAACGAAGTAGCTAAAAACGATCTTCTCTTGACGGCCGTCCGGGTGCACGACCCATGCGTCGACACGATCCACCATGAATCCATCTTCCGGCGTGTGGCGGGCCTTTTCAGCGTTCGCTGTCGGTACTTCGATCCGCAATGCCGTCAAGACCGGCACGTCAGCCTTCGCGATCAACTCATACACCGATTTTCCCGGGGTGTTCGCGCTGGCCTGGACGTCTCCCGAATGGACTTGCAGGGTTTTCAGCCGTGTTCCAGCCTTGGCTGCCATCTTCCTGGTCTCGGCAATTGCGGCGACCAGTCCCTTTCGTTGGGCAGCCTTCGCCTTGGGAGGAAGCTTTTCGTCTTTCAATTTCGTAAGTTGCCGCTCCATTTCCGATAATTGCCAGCGAAGCGCCAGGGCTTCGTTGACTGAGGCCGCGGTAACGGGCAATGCTTTCCACTCTTCCTGTTGCTCCGTCTGACGGCCCAGGGCCACAACCGACTCCATCAATTGCGCGATCTTGTGCTGTATCTGTGAAGCTTCTGGATAACGGGCCTTATCTTTTGGAACCTTCAGGACGGGTGTGTCCTCAGGAAGATCAGCGTCGGTTGAAGTATTGAAAAAAGCCAGGGACTTGTAATATTCCGCGTGGCGGATCGGATCATAGGGATGCGAGTGGCACTGCACGCAGTTGATGGTGACGCCATTCAGAACTGACCATGTAGTGGCCACGCGATCCATCACGGCCACTAACCGGAATTCTTCGTCATCCGTGCCGCCTTCATCATTGACCGGAGTTTGGCGTTGAAACGAAGTTGCGATCTGATCTTCGAACGTAGCCTCGGGAAGTAAATCCCCGGCTAGCTGCGTGATGACGAACTGGTCGTAAGGCAGGTTGCGATTGAAGGAATCGATGACCCAATCGCGGTACGGCCACACACCAGGGCGCTCCTTATCCGCCTCATATCCCTTGGTATCCGCGTAGCGCGCCAAGTCCAGCCACAATGCGGCCCAGCGCTCACCGTAGCGTGGCGACGCCAGCAGGCGATCGACTTGTTTTTCGTAGGCGTTGGGGGATGAGTCGGCCAGAAATGCTGCCTGTTCATCGGACGTAGGCGGAAGTCCGGTGAGATCGAAAGATACGCGGCGCAGCAGGGAAGCTTTGTCGGCCTCGAGCGAAGGTTCGAGCGACTCCCTTTCGAGCCTTGCCAAAATGAATTGATCCAGCGGCTGGCGCGCCCAGTTGGCTCGCTTGATGGCGGGCAGCGGCTGGGGCTTGGGCGGCACAAAAGCCCAATGATCCTCCCAGTTTGCTCCTTCTTTTATCCACTGGCGAAGCAACGCGATCTGCTGTGGGGGAAGGGCGGCTGCGTGATATGGCATCCGCACTTGCGGATCTTTGGACGTCACCCGCGCAATCAGTTCTGATTCTTCCGGTTTGCCTGGAACTATAGTCCGCCGTCCGGACTTGCCGACCCCTAAAGCATCTCCGCGGAATATGAAAGATACGCCGTTTTTCTGCCGGACGCCGCCATGACAGGCAACGCAATTCTGATTGAAGATCGGCCGGATGTCGCGGCTGAAGCGCACTTCATGACCAGACCTCTTGTAAAGGAGAGTCCAGCGTGGCGAACTCGCCAGAGCACCCGCAACCAGAAGGACTGCAATTCCGGGAACAACTAGTTTTTGACCATTAAGCATGCCAGCCTGGGTATTAAAGCAACGACAAGAGTAAGTAACTATTTGGTCTTACTGTCACGGGCTTTTCAGGTTATTCAGCGGACGACAGTGCCACCCTACTCAAGGTGGCTGTTCTCGACCTCAAACATTGTTATCGTCTGGGCGGGATTTCGGCATATCCAGGGGCCGCTTGCATCAGATTCTGGTCGAGTGAAGCGTCGGCATTGCCGATTGCCCAGCGAATACCCCCGCCCAAAAGGTTTTGAAAAAACGTGCTCGACCAATTCTCCGGACGGTCGCCGATTGCCGTATAGAAGACCCGGCCCTTGCTGTTCATTCTAGCCCAAGTCATAGGATATGGTGCACGCCGATACGGCTCTCCGGTCATCCGTTTCGTATCGAGCGTCAGGATCACGTGCAGATCAGTTCTGAAGTCTTTGAGCGAATACCACTCGTCGTTAAAGCTGACAGGAGAGGGAACTCCTTCCAACCCGGGGAACTTCGGGTCGTTCACAATCATGTTCGTAGTTTGCAGGCGCGGCGTGCTGCCATGCGTGATGAACTCACCTCCCAGCATCCGCAGATAGGGGTCGGACTTCTCCCCATGAGCCACGTAGCGGTTGGCATTATCTTTGGTATCGGGTGGAGTGTGGAAAGTATCGCTTGCCGCGTGGACGCCTACAAACCCAAGCCCTGCTTCGATTGAGTCCAGGAGAGATTGTTTGCCTTGTGGCGACATCGGCGGGTTCTTGTCAGTTCCCGCGGCGGTCAGGTCTCCAGTAGTGAAGAAAAGTACAGCTGCGTGCTTTCGAAAATCGCCGGACTCGAAAACTCGACCGTCTTTCGTGGCCATCACATCGAAGCCGTACTTTGTCCCTAGATTGGTGACCGTCTGCTCCACAATGCTGGGCTTGCCGGCCACCGTCTTGACCACATCGTGCTCGAAGCCGGAAGACTTGGTAAAGACGAGGACCGACTTCTTGTCTGCAGCAAACAGGAATCTCGGTAAAACGAGACTTGCACCGGTGACTGCTGCGGTGTGCAAAAACTGACGACGGTCAGGGCGAAGCGTCATTTTCTTCTCGGTTGTGGGTTTAAACTTCATTTCGTCGAAAACGCTCGACCAGATGATCGCACGCGCGCACCGTGATGGCCATCATCGTGAGAGTCGGATTCTGGCACGCTGACGACACAAAGCACGACCCATCCGTAACCAGCAGATTATGTACGTCGTGCGACTGGCAGAAGGCGTTTAGCACAGATTTCTTGGGGTTATTCCCCATTCGCGCTGTGCCGACTTCGTGAATCGCCATGCCGGGCATTTCGACACCAGTGCGGACGTGAATGTCTTTTGCGCCCGCCGCTTCGAGCATCTCGGCAGCAGTCACTCCGGCGTCGCGCATCAGAGCAGCTTCGTTGTTTCCGTGGGCCATGCTTATGCGCAGCGCTGGAATACCCCAGACGTCTTTAAGGTCGGGGTCGATCTCGCAGAAGTTATCGAAATTAGCCAGCGACTCGCCGAAGGCGCCCAGTGAAACATGGTAAGTACCAAGCTTCACCGCTTTCTTGTACTCCGCGCCAATACCGGGGGCGTCCGTATTGAACCTAGGCGATGCTCCGCCCTGAAATCCGTAGCCGCGAATGAAATGAGGGTGCTTTCCCGTAGCCGGCGTGTTGCGGTACCGCACGACGTAGATTCCATTTGGCCGGTGGGGAGGATTGGCTGTTGGGAGTTCATCCATATCGACAAACGTCCCGCTGGCGTCCGCACCTACTACGTGGTCCATCAGGTAGTGGCCCAGCAGTCCACTGGAATTTGCCAGACCGTTGGGGTACTCGGGGGTTGAAGAGTTCAGCAGAATGCGGGTGGACTCGAGCGCCTGGGCGCACAGGATCACTGCTTTGCCACGAACCTGCTTGGTTTCCTTGGTTGTACGATTGATGAATGTGACGCCCTTCGTCTTGTTCGTGCTCGTGTCCATATCGACATGGCTAACCACAGCGTCCGTTATCAGCGTGCAGTTCCCGGTGTTCAGAGCATCTTTTACTGTGGTGAACGGGCTGCTGAAATACGAAAATGTCATGCAACCGCGCTCGCAGGGCCCACAATAGTGACAAGGCACCCGGCCGTTGTGTGGTTGCGTCAAGATCGCAGTGCGACCGATAGTGAGAGTTCGTCCAAACTTCGCCTTGATCGCCTCCCGTAGCCGTACCTCACCACAGCTCATTTTCATTGGCGGCAGAAACTGCCCGTCGGGCAGCATTTCATCCTTTTCTGCCGCTCCGCTGATGCCGACGTAGCGCTCAACAATGTCGTAAAAGGGCGCAAGGTCCGCGTACGCGAATGGCCAATCCACATCGTAGCCATCACGGCTGGCGGCTTTGAAATCTACATCGCTAAGCCGGTAACTCTGCCGTCCCCACACCAACGACCGGCCTCCCAAAATGCGGAGCCGTTGCCAGGTAAATGGCCGGTCTGGCGGAGTGCTGTAAGGATTCTCCAGGTCATTCACGAACCATTCGTAGTTGTATTCCATGCAGGCATAACACTGCTTCTGAATGGGCCGCGTTCGCAGCACTTCAGGTGAGTGGTTACGATATTTCAACTTGAAGGAAGGCAAGTGTTCGGTGAACTCTTTGGGGGTTACACTACGGCCTGCTTCCAGCAAAGCAACCTTCAATCCTGCTTCGGAGAGCCGCTTTGCCGCCCAGCCGCCGGTGGCGCCCGACCCGACTACAATTGCATCATATTTCTGTTGCAGAACGTCTCGTGTCATGAATGTCTAGGTGTGAGTGGTAGGGGGATGTTGGCATCCTTCATAAACACCGTTGGTGAACCCACCCTCCCAGCCAAGTTCCTTCTGACCAATTTCTGAGCCGTAATAGCCGGACGCAATCAACGCTTTGAGCCGCGCAAAATGCTGGTGCGCGGGATCTGGCTGTTCGTCCTCTTCCATCCACGTACTGCCCTGCCGTGGATATGCCCATGGGGTCAGCAACGATCTCTGGTCGTCAGGAACCAGAGCCCGGAAGTCTCTTCCAAACTGTTTTTGGCTTTCTGCATCGATGAAGTTCAGCGCATCCATGAACTGTTGCTGAAATTCTGTCGGCTGCACTGAAAGCAGCAAGTCCAGATAGCGATTGACCAGCGCTTCCTTCGCACCGGGGGTCTCAGTGGCTGGGATAATCACGTCACTCAGCGCGATTAAGGTCTCATTCTGCTGGTCATTCAAGAAGACCGCTTTCCAGTTGGGGTCGGTGAGAAAATTTGATCCGTCTTCACCACGCGCCGCCGGAGTGAGCTCCAAGGACGCTGCCTGCGCGAACGAAAACGCTGGGCCTAACGCCGAGGCGACACTGGCAAATAGGGCTGTCCGAATCAGGTCTCGTCGTTTTATTAGGGGAGATAGAGCGCGCAATTTCGAAGCGGAAAGAGCGGCTTCGCTGTCAGGACTTGGCATCGTCCGAAATGATAATGCCTTGTGCAGCAGTCCTCAAGGAATATTGACTCATGACAGCTACGTCCAAATGAGGCCGACAGAAGCGATCATCTGCGGTGATTAGCGCTATGCGCCGGTGTGCCGTAAGCACTCGCGTCCTGTGTTGGCGTCTGTCGAGGAATTTAGGCTACAGCTCCCGCACAGACATGGCAGAGAGCGACTTTTTTGGGGGCCTGCCAATAGGTAGTTGGCTTGCCGCATCGAGCGCAGTGCTCGGGTTGCAGCTCGCGACGAACAACTACAGGCTTGCTGAGCTTTGCATCGTAACTCGCCCGCCTGAGCGGATTGGAGAGTACCGCATAGGCGCTAATAATTTCTCTCAATCGCTCCTCAGCTTCAGCTTTCGCTGTGGATCCGTCCGGAAATTTGTCCGGGTGATGAGTTTTCACGAGGGTGCGGTAGGAGCGTTTGACCCATTCCACGCTAGCTTCCTTAGGTACGCCGAGAGTGTCGTAATGCGTTCTCATGATCAAGCGGCGCGGGTCGTGCGGTATTTCTGCACTCAACAGGGGGAGAGTCTGTTATACGGGAGGAGGGTCATTTAGCCAAACTGGGTGCAATGCTAACGCAAAAGTTTTTCCTTAAGCAGCGTTTTCATCATCTGAAATGAATTCGGGTGCTCGCGTAATGCCGACGGTTTTGATCGGACCTTTTTTCTCGTCCTGCATTTGCATCATCAGTCGGGGAAGAGCTGCGTCGGGGAGGAGTTCGTCCAATTCATAACTGAAGTCGTCAGGCCATGGATGATTGCTCCGATCAATCGCCATACGCTTATCCCCCGGCCCAACCCGCACGTTCGTGCTACTGCCCCCCACGTTCGTGCTATCCAGCCTAGGGCAGGAGCAATTTGCGGTCCATAGATGGACCATGATTCCGGCTGCTTAAGCTCTGATAAACCGGGTATTTTACCGTCGGGAGAGGAGAATTCATTTGAATAGGTGCAACGGTTTACACAGTTGCTGACATGTTTCACCTACATGGCTAGCAAAATTGCCACGCGGCTCTGAATCTGGCAAGTGACGGCCAGTCACCAAAATCAATCTTCGGCGAGAGGCTTTCACCTTCTCCAACGCTGCAAGGGCATCGTTAATCCGCCCGCTCTTGCCAGATTCCAAGCGGAGATGTGCATGTGACAGATATCTGCTATCCTCCCCGGCGAGGAAACGTCTCAAATGTTGAAAAGGACGCTGCCATTCGCCATCGCGTTGGTGTTGATGTCCACGGCAGCCCATACCAGGCAGGCCGGCAGCCAATCGGCCGGTGGTGCCAACGCCGCCAAGGCTGGAGAATTCGAATTTCGAATTAATTGCGCCTTTTGCCATGGGCTAGGGGCTCGAGGGGGCGGACGCGGGCCCGATTTGACACGTGCGCGCAAACGGCACGCAAACTCCGACGCAGAGTTGTTCCGGGTTATCAGCAACGGAATACCCGGAACAGCCATGCCAGCAAACGGGACAAATGGCCAAGGCGTCGGAATGACCGACGAAGAGATCTGGCAGCTTGTGGCCTACATCTGCAGCGTCGAAGTGAAGGCTCCGGTTGTTCCCGCCGGCAACGCGGCACACGGTAAAGAACTATTTTTTGGCGATGGTAACTGTGCCGGCTGCCACATGGTTCAAGGCAAGGGTGGACGCCTCGGGCCGGACCTGACCGGGGTGGCAGGAACGCGGACAATCGAGGCAATCACCGATTCTGTGCGCAACCCGAGCAGGCGTCTCGCGCAGGGACTAATGGAGGCCACCAAGGAGTTTGCGCAGGAATATGAAACAGTCACAGTCGTGACTTCTGATGGAACGGAAATCAAAGGGACTACTCTGAACGAGGACGATTTCAGTGTTCAAGTCGTTGATCAAAGTGATCGCCTTCACCTGTTCGAAAAGGACAAATTACGTTCCTTCACCAAGAGCCGCAATTCCTTGATGCCGCCGTACAAGACCTCACTCTTGAGTGATCAAGACCTGCAAGACATCATCGCCTATCTGATCAGCGTTGCCCAGTGAGGTCCAGGAATGAATAGATTTCTTGCGATCCTTTCAATCTACTTCCTGGCGGGACATCTCCAGGCACAGGTCACGTTTACCCGGCTGCTCAATTCCGCCAAAGAACCGCAGAACTGGCTGACCTATTCCGGCGACTACGCCGGCCTCCGCTTCAGTCGGCTTGATCAGATCAACACCGGCAACGTCCAGTCTCTTGTCGCGAAATGGGTGTTTCAAAGTGCGGCTGCCGGCAAGTTTGAAACCACTCCGCTAGCAGTCGACGGCGTCCTGTACGGCACCGCGCCTGACAATCGTGCCTTCGCACTCGACGCCCGCACTGGCCGTCCAATCTGGCTTTACCAGCGCCAACTGCCATCTGATATCCGTCCCTGCTGCGGCCGTGTCAATCGCGGACTCGCCATCCTAGGAGGCAAGGTCTTCATGGGAACGCTTGACGCGCACGTGATCGCACTGGATACCGAAACGGGGAACGTAATCTGGGACGTTCCCTCGGTCGATTACACGCAGGGGTACAGCTTCACTCTGGCGCCGCTGGCCGTGAAGAATCTGATCATGGTGGGCGCGTCCGGTGGAGAATACGGCATCCGCGGGTTCATTGACGCCTACGACGCCGAAAGCGGGCAACGTAAGTGGCGGTTCTACACTGTCCCCGGCCCTGGAGAACCGGGCAATGACACCTGGGAGGGCGATTCCTGGAAGATCGGCGGTGCTCCGGCCTGGATCACTGGCGTCTACGACCCTGTATCCAACCAGCTCTTCTGGCCTACTGGAAATCCTTCTCCCTCCAATCGTGGCGCTGGGCGCGCCGGCAGCAATCTGTACAGCAATAGCCTGCTCGCTCTCAATGCCGACACCGGCAAACTGAACTGGTATTTTCAGTTCACCAAGCATGACGAGCATGACTGGGACGCAACGCAGGTGCCCATCATGATCGATTCCGGTGGCAAACATCTGATTGCCCAGGCCAACCGCAACGGCTTCTTCTATGTCCTGGACCGCACGACCGGCAAGCTGCTCTCCGCCACGCCGTACGGCAAGGTCACCTGGAGCGACAGCAAAGACGCCGAAGGACGCCCGGTTGCGAACAAAGAAAGCTCCCCGACGCTCGAAGGTCGCGTCGTTTGTCCCGGCGCGCTCGGCAAGACGAACTGGATGTCGCCCACGTTCAGCCCACGAACCGGACTCTTTTATGTAGGCGCCCGCGAGCAGTGCGATATCTTCAGCACCGCGCCTCAACCCTATGAGGCCGGCCACGCCTATTACGGGAGCGCCTATTTTCCTGCCGACGAAACCGAACCCTACTGGGGAGCCGTCCGCGCAATCGATCCTTCGAACGGGCAAATGAAGTGGGAATTTCGTCACGTTTCGCCGTCATGGTCCGGCGTCTTGTCCACTGCGGGAGGGCTCGTCTTTACCGGCGATGCTGAGGGAAACTTCACAGCTCTTGACGCCGCCTCCGGTAAAGCTCTGTGGCACTTCCAGACCGGCGCCGCAGTCTATGCCTCTCCCATGGCGTTCGCACTGGACGGGAAGGAATACGTCGCGATTGCTGCGGGGAACTCGCTGTATGTGTTTGGGCTGCCGAAATAGAGAATCATGACAATTCCGAGGCCCATCCCGACCTTCGCCAGCGAAAGAATTTCCGGTTGGTGGGTTGCGTCTTCAGATACCCAATTACCTGCTATTTGACCCTGACTAGCTGGTGTACTATTCTGCAACTACACCGGAAAGGAGGTGGTCGGATGACAAGTTCTGAAAGTGGCAGTAGATGTATCAAAAGACCAGGTGAGGTGGCTGAGACTTAGAGCGGTCGCTCTAAGAGCTTCGCAACTCGACCGGTGAATCAGGATTGAATCCGCCTGGCGTCAGGTCGCGCTGGGACCCGGAGTTCGCCGAAGGTGCCACAACCCTAACGGGATCGTCAGTGGGTCTTGTGCCCACGAGCGATGATTAGAGTGACCACCTCTTGGTCAATCCCAAACAGTACCACCGGGCGGCCCGCGTGATAATTGCGCGGGCCGTTCTATTCTTACGACTTCAGCGTACGCCAGCCAAGTTCTCAGGAACGCGCCTTTACGAAGGCTAAGCGAATCACCTCGGCGGTATCTTCGGCCAGCGGCAGGTTTGCTGCTTCTTCTGGAGTGTACCAGCGTACCTGCTCAGCATCACCTGCGGCCAATGCTTCCCCTTGAACCCTCTGGCATAGGAAATCTATTAAGACATAGTGATACAGAGTTCGTCCTTCTGGATCGCGCAGCACGCGATCATAGACGCCGAGCAAGTCCATCACCTGTACGGTGAGACTGGTCTCTTCACAAGCTTCACGTGCTGCTGCCTCGCGCAAAGTTTCTCCAATCTCCACTGCGCCCCCAGGAACGGACCATTCTCCTTTCAGGGGGGGGTGGCCGCGTTTCACCAAGAGCACACGTCCGTCTTCGACGATAAGGGCTCCCACGCCTACGATTGGTGATTCCGGATATTCGCGGTTCACTGGATTGGGGACAACACTCAATAACACGAGCTGTGCAAAACTCCCATCGTGCCTGCGGCTATAATTTTGTCTCTCGTCACTTTAGAACATTACAGAAATTACCTTCCCGCCGTACGGGCTCATTTTAGAGCCGATTGCGGCGGACCTAGTGCCACTTCCAACAAAATGCGAAAGGAGATATTTATGTTTACGCGCATTGTGGAATGCCAAGTAAAACCAAACAAGAGAGACGAACTAAAGGATAGGCTCCGCAGCGAGGTGCTGCCCCTTCTCCAGAAGCAGCCAGGATTCGTAGATTTGATCGGCCTGGTTTCGGAGAATGATCCCGACAAGATCGTCTCCATCAGCTTCTGGAACAACAAGCAGGACGCGGAGCGACATCATCGCGAAAATTACAGCCGAATCGTGGACCTGCTGAAGCCTTGCCTGGGAAGCGAACCGAGGATTGAAAACTTTAACGTGGATACCTCGACCAGCTACCGTATCGCGGCTGGCAGGGCAGCTTAGGGAAGTGAGAAGTCAGAATGCAGAAGGAAGAAATAGCTTCTGCATTCTGACTTTTTCTGAAGCTCATATTGTCCAGCGGAAACCTGTGATGGCAGGTGCGTTGCAGCATTTGCCACGAGTAGAATGTTTCTGTGGGCCTCGAGGAATACAAGCGCAAGCGCCGCTTTTCTGAGACTCCTGAACCCCCGCCCAAGGTAGAGAAGAAATCGCGCCATCGTTTCGTTGTACAAAAGCACCGAGCGACTCGCCTGCATTACGACTTCCGGCTGGAAATGGAAGGAGTGCTGAAATCCTGGGCTGTTCCCAAGGGGCCATCACTTGATCCCGCCGATAAACGTTTGGCGATGCAGGTGGAAGATCACCCGGTTTCATACTTTGATTTTGAGGGCATTATCCCCGCAGGAAATTACGGCGCGGGCACGGTAATGGTTTGGGATGTGGGAACGTGGGAGCCACTTTCGCCTGTGCCGGTAAAAGGCGAATTTGTGCCCGGGACGGATGCTGAAGCTTCTACCATGCTGAAGGATGGAGATCTCAAAATCCGCTTGCACGGCAAGAAACTGAAGGGCGATTTCGCGCTGGTGCGAATGCGTTCCCGGCGTCCGGGAAGCAAAGGAACTGAGTGGCTGCTGATCAAAAAAAAGGACGAAGATGTTGTCCCGGGCTATGACATTGAGCAGTACGACGAATCCGCACTCACAAGCCGCAGTTTGCGCGAGATTGCCGGAGACGAAGGCTCGGCGGAATGGGAGAGCAGCCGCAAGGCTTCCCGCGGAAAGGTAAAGGCGCCCTGGCTGCAGGAAACTCTGGCCAAAATGGAAAGCAAAAGGAAACCCGTGCGGGCTGCGAAAGTACAGGATGAAAGGGAGTCAGCCACAAGCACGCGCACTTTAAAAAAAAAGAAGAAAGTAAGCTAAAGGCAACCGCTACAAACCCCACGGTAGCGGTCAAGCCAGCAAGAACTCCCACAAACGAACTTGAATCTTTTCTCAAGAACCTGCAAGGCGCTGCGAAGCGGCCCATGCCATCAAGCATTCGACCGATGCTAGCAATTTCCATCGATAAGGCTTTTGATAATCCCGACTGGCTGTTCGAGATCAAGTGGGACGGTTACCGCGCCGTGGGTTTTATCGAAAAAGGCCGGGCCCGGCTGGTGTCACGTAACCAGAACGATCTGACAGCTCAATATCCCGAGTTGCGGGATTTGCCACAGTTGGTCAAAGCGGAGAACGCGATTTTGGATGGTGAGATCGTCGCTCTGGATGAACAAGGGCGGGCTTCGTTCAGCCTGATGCAGCAGAGAACCGGCATCCGGGAGCATGGCCGGCATGTGGCTGCCCGAAGAGAAATTCCCGTCTTGTATTACGTCTTCGACTTGATCTATGTCGACGGGTATGACCTGCGCAGGGTTTCTCTGGAGGATCGCAAGCGAGTGCTGGCCCAGAGCATCACATCCGAAGGGCCGCTCCGCTACTCTGACCATTTCGATCGAGGTGTAGCGCTATTCGAGGCTGCCAAAGGCAAAGGCCTTGAGGGTATTCTTGCAAAACGACGGGGCAGTTGCTATGAGGAACATCGCACTCGCGAGTGGCTCAAAATCAAGATCACGCAGACTATCGATTGCGTGATTGGAGGCTACACTGATCCCGAAGGCAGCCGGCAATACTTCGGCTCCATTGTGCTCGGGTTATATGACAAGAATGGCAAGCTGCTTCACGTAGGGCAGGCAGGAACGGGCTTCAATCAGGCGACACTGAAACAGATATTCTCGGTGTTGAAAGAGCGGGGCACAAGCCGCAGCCCTTTTCACGGACCTGTGGACGCTCGCCATGTGCACTGGGTGAAGCCGGAACTCGTGGCGGAAATCAAATTCACTGAATGGACGCACGAAACCGCCGATGGCGGGGTCAAGCTGCGCGCCCCGGTGTTCATGGGATTGCGAGAGGATAAAGAACCTGAAGAATGCACGTTCGCCGAGCAACGGGTTGAACCCTCGTAACTCCCATTTCAATCAAAAATCATCAATCCCAAATCACTTGAGATCTTTCATCGCCATGAGCGACCCGTAGTCTCTTCCGGATGGTTCGACAGCGCGTGCCACAATGCCGCCGAATGCCTCACGAAACTCAGGATATTTCGCCAAGAGCGCTTTCATTAAGGCCATGTTGTCCTGAAAAGTTTGGCCCGTGTTGGAGATGTCGGCAGACTGATACTTCACTACAAGGTCAAGATCATTTCCCACAACCACCGGAAAAAGATCAAGGAGTTTGTAGGTTTTTCCGGCGGAGGACAAGTCCGCGGGTGGAAGGTCTGCCGGCTTCACGGTCTGCATTTCATCGTAGAGCTTGTCGGTAAGTTGGGTGTACATGAACGAAACCGGCACGAGCAGTTCGCGAGCTTCTAGATAGTAAAACCACGCGTTGCGGGTTTGACCTTTGGTTTTGTAAGTTCGAGCCTGCTGGGCGAACCAGTTCCCATCGTGTCCGGAAATCTGAGCCGGCTTGGCGTAGAATCCGCCCAACTTCCAATCGTTTCCGATTTGCTGCAAGATAAAAGTCAGAGTGTGCGGCCCTTTGGGCGAGGTTACATCTAGCGTGACCAGGCCATAATTACCAGGTGGAAGACTGGGAATCACAAACTCGGCACTGTTAGCAGTTTGACCCTCGCGTCCAAACACTCCACATAAGAACTCTGCACGAGCGATGGGCGCCGAACCCTCCGCCTTCAGGAGAAAAGGCGGGCGCGGAACTGCCTGAGCTCCAGAGAATGCGGGCTGGTTTTCCTTGACTGCATTTTCAACTCCAGAAAAGCTGGTTGCCAGGCTGGGAATTGCGTGTTGCTGGAGGGAGGCTGAATCGCCCTTGGCCGCAAAGTCGAAATACTTCTTAGCCGTATTCATCAGTGCAGAACGACTGGCTTCGTCCATATCGCCGCTGCTGAGACAAGTCTCGGCGTGGGTGGGGACAGCCAAAACGCCACATAAGAACAACAACTTAAGCCGGGTGCTTGCCCATGACAGCTGTCTTGCGATGCGTCTCATAATTTGTAAAGCCCCTGACGTGCTTCTCTATTTGATGCTACTCACATTGAGGGCCGCCAACTTTAATGGGATCAATAAATTCTCGGGTAACCTGAAGTAATCTTAAATCCTAACCCGCCGCCGGGGTGTCGGCGCAATTGCGTCCTCTTAACCTGTGTGTTACCGTCCCCATGATTTCCCATTCCATGCAAGGAGACTGCTATGGGCTGGATCGTAGTTGTAGTTCTGGTCGTCATTGCCTTTGCACTGGTCGGCATGTACAACAGCCTGGTTCAGCTGCGGGTGCGCGCCGACAACGCCTGGAGCGACATTGACGTTCAGCTCAAGCGTCGACATGACCTGATCCCCAACCTGGTGGAAACCGTCAAAGGTTACGCCGCGCACGAAAAGGGTACATTTGAAAATATTGCAAAGTTTCGCTCGCAGGCCATGCAGGCCACTACGCCCACCGATAAGGCCGCTGCTGAAAACCAGCTCACTGGCGCGCTCAAAAGCCTGTTTGCGGTAGCGGAAAATTATCCGCAGCTGAAGGCGTCAGAGGAATTTACCCAGTTGCAGGGTTCCTTGAGCCAGACTGAAGACTCAATCCAGAACTCGCGGCGTTATTACAACGCAGTAGTACGCGATCTGAATACCAAGATTCAGTCCTTCCCGACCAATATTCTTGCCGGGATGTTCGGTTTCCAGCTGCGGCAATTCTTCGAAACAGCCGAGGCGGACCGTGAGCCGGTCGCGGTGAAGTTCTGAGCGGTGCCAATCAATGAGGTCTGGCGCTGTCAACCAGCTGCAATCTTCTCGCGAGCCTACGCTCGGTCGGGGAGATCGAGCAGCAAACTTTATCGGCACGACTGAGAGTCGTGCCCTTCCCGCAACAAACACCGGTGAGGAGTCAGACAGATGCGCGCCTTGCTGCTTCTGCAGACGAACGCTCATCAAGATCTGGCTTCCCGTACTGTGGATTTTCGCCGTCTCCACTCCTCTTCTCGCCCGTTCCTGGCGTATCGCGGATTTCGAAGACACGATCACCATCCAGCACGATGGCTCTGCCGCCATTCACGAGCGCATCACGCTGGTGTTCGTAGGTGAATGGCACGGAATTCACCGCACCATTCCCGTCGAGTATCCTGGGCCGCGCACCACCAACTACACACTTTTCCTTGACGTGAAGAGTGTCACCGAAGGCGGGCAGCGGCTGAAGTATGAGTCCAAGGCGACTGGGAACTATCGAGACCTGAAAATCTACATCCCAGGCGCAGTCGACACAACACGCACGATCGAGATCGCCTACACGGTGCGGAATGGCACAAGGTTCTTCCCTGATCACGACGAGTTCTACTGGAACGTGACTGGAAATGACTGGCCTGTGCCGATAGATCACGCCACTGCGACTGTCCACTTCCCTGCGAATGCAGCGGGATCTTTGCGGGCACAAGCCTTCACAGGTGTTTATGGGTCGGCCGAGCGCGACGCTACTGCGGACGTGCGAGGTTCAGACGTTTTCTTCGAGACCAGAAATCCTCTATCGATGCGGGGCGGGCTGACCATCGACATTTTCATTCCTAAGGACATTCTTGAGGAGCCTGGTTCGTTCACGCGTGCAATGTGGTTTATTGGCAGCAATCCGATTGTGTTCCTGCCGTTTGTGACATTCGGAGTGATGTACGTCTTGTGGTACTACAAGGGCCGCGATCCCGATCCAGGGCGCTCGATTGCACCCCAATATGAGCCTCCGCCTGGTCTCACCCCTGCGGAAGCCGGCACGATCATCGATGACACCATCCATCCCCGGGATATTACGTCGACGTTGGTCGATCTGGCGGTGCGCGGCTATGTGAAGATCGAAGAAAAGCCTGAAACCATTCTCGGTATCTTCCACCACAAAGATTATGTATTTCATCTGCTCAAGCCAGAGAGCCAATGGCAAGAACTGGCACCGCACGAACGGCTAATGCTTGAGAATATTTTTGATGGAAGTAGTGAGACGCGCCTTTCGAGCCTGAAGAATCGCTTTTACACCGCCATTCCTCTTATCCGGCAAGATATCAAGTCTGCGCTGCGGAACAAAGGCATGTATCTGCTCGATCCGGATTCAGCCAACGGCTACAGCATTGGCGCGGCACTAATGATCGTTGCGCCTTTTCTGATCGCGCAGTTCACTGGATACAAGAATGTATTCAGCTCTGTCGGCCTGGTAGTTATCTGCGGAATTATTTCCGCGATCATCTGGTGGCTCTTCGCTGGGCAAATGACGGCGAAAACACTGCAGGGAGGGCGCACACGAATTGCGGTGCTGGGCTTTCAGGAGTTCATGAACCGTGTGGATGCGGACCGGCTGAAGCGGATGCCTCCGGATACATTCGAAAAATACCTGCCGTACGCCATGGCGCTTGGCGTGGAGCACCACTGGGCACAGGCTTTCGCCGGGATTATCAAAGATCCGCCGAACTGGTACGTGTCGCCCCACGGCTACGTGGGATTCAACCCCATTCTGTTCTCGAATTCTATGCACAGCATGGCTACCGATATGCATCAGGTGTTCGTCTCGGCGCCTCGATCGAGTTCCAGCGGATCAGGCTGGAGCGGCGGCGGAAGCAGCGGCGGGTTTTCGGGTGGAGGCTTTGGCGGCGGAGGCGGCAGCGCATTTTAACGACGAAATCATTCCGGACGGAAGAAATGTTAACGGAAATGGCCACCTCAAGGTTTTCTAAGGTGGCCATTACTATCTAACCTATCACGCGCTTTCTAGAACCCTTGCGGCGGATTCGTGCCCTGAGGCGGATTGCTGTTTGGCGGAGTCGTCCCAGGAGTTTGTGCCGGAGGCAGAGTGCACGGGGTGGTGCCAGTGCTGCCCGTAGTTGATCCTGTGGTGGTGCTAGTGCACGGAGTGGAGCTGCCCGTTCCAGGCGCTCCGTTTCCGGGAGCCGTAGTCCCTTGATTAGTAGAGTTTCCCGGCATGGTGCTGGGAGTGGTGGTCGAATTCGAGGTGCTGTTCGGCGTAGTTTCTGGTGTGGGAGCGGCCGTGCCTGCTGGCGGAGTTGCTGTCTGCGGTGTCGGGCTGGCAGTGCCTACGGGCGGCGTCGCGGTTGAGGGCGCCGAGCTGTTCGGACTCGTCGTGGATGGTGAAGTCTGACCCTGCGGCATCGCAGTGGGCGACGTCGAGGTTCCACTCTGGGGTGACGAACTCGTGCTCGGGCTTGCAGTTCCGGCGGGGGCTGAACCGGCCGGTGAAGTGCTTTGCGACATTTCGGGAGCCGCCAGCGCGGCCATTTCAAAGGCTGAGTTCAGTGAAGCTGTAGGGCCTGGGCCTGAGTTCTTGCTTCCGCAATGATCAGCAACCTGAGTTACGCCGCTTACCTGAAATGAATTCTTTGCTCCAGCTTGCTGATCGCTGGCATTCGATCCTGCCGTTGAAGATCCGGTGTTGCTAGAAGCGCTTGCAGAGGTTCCAGCAGTGTTGTTCGAGTTGGCATTAGACCTGGAGCCTCCGGTGTTCGAAGATCCAGCGTTGGCCGACATCCCGCTGCCTGTCGCTTGCCCGGTGATTTCCACCTGCTGCCCTACGTGCGTGCGCAGCTGATCGGCATTGCCCATCAACATGTACGTGCTGCCGGTTTGACTGTCAGTTAAGTAATATGTTCCGCTCGAGGGCGATCCGCCGAGACATCCACGGATAGTGGTCTGGTTGGCGGACGAACCTGCTTGATTTCCGTATCCCTGAGTAGTTGTCGAGCCGCTCTGAGTAGCGGGATTATTCTGAGTTCCACTGGGACTTGCGTTCTGAGTTCCAGCTGGACTTGATTGATCATTGGTGTTCGGTGTCGAACTTGGCTGACTCGGTGTTTGCTGAGTATCGGGTGTTTGCTGACTGCTGGGTGTCTGCTGACCGTTAGAAGCGCCGGCCTGGGGGGTACTATCGGGAGGAGCTGTAGATTGAGCCACTACCCAAGTCGCTGCAAGCAGCAGGATAGATAAGAACA
>QIAA01000298.1 GCA_003224905.1 Acidobacteriota bacterium | reverse complement strand
CTGGATCGCGGCATATACCTGCCGCCTTCTCAGTTCGAAGCAGCCTTCCTGAGTTCTGCGCACACCCAGAAAGATGTTCGCGAAACTGTTGCCGCAGCCAGGCAGTCATTCACAACGGTGCGGTCCAGTCATGCACGCTAGATTTGCTTGGGGTTCCCACGTGTCGAATCTATATTTTAGCCGCAAGTCATTTCGATCCAAGATTCGCGTCTTCGCGCTAAGCCGATGATTCCCAAAGACCACCCCCGGGAGGGTATATGCACATTTTGCCTTTCAATTGCTGAAATGGCCCCGCAGTACAGACTTTCCTCATCACCTCACGGCTTAAGATCAAACGGCCTGGTTGCGTCGATCTGATTGAAGATCGTGTCGCCAGTTGACGACGGAGTCGCTTGAGTGACTGTCAGCCCTGTGATTGAGACAAGGCTGGCTTTGGAGTTGCCGCCCACGTCAGCCACGGGGACATCCAACGTGATTACACCCAGGGGCGTGAAGGTGCCTGAGATAGTGCGCGCGGGCGGGTAGGTCATGAATTTGCCATGAGTGCTGTTGATGGTTGAGGTCTCGCCGTCGAAAAAGCTGGGGGCCTGGCCGGCATCCGACTCCATTCCGGCAAAATATGTGTGGCCTGCGCCGTTGGCGTCGGGCACCTCCCAGCGCACCAGCCAAACCGCGTCGGTTCCACCCAGGGTGGGGGAAACCAGCAACGTGCTGAGGCTCGCAACCGAAATCTGGAAGCGATAGTGCTGCGGATCGGGCATGCTGACCGAGGCTGACTTGAGAGTCAGATTCTGCGATGCCGCTATCATGGCGCCGTTGGCGGAATAGAATGCATCCGGCGATCCTGCTCCGGAGCCGCTGGCGGGAGATGCTCCGCTCACCTGCCCGACATTGGCATAGAGGCTTGGGCCGGCAACCTGGCGGTTGAAAGCGATCAGCGGCGAAGAAGTGCCGCCGTTGAAATTCTGGTTTACCGCGTCAGCCCACACGACGTTGGCCTCGCCCTGGAGGCCAACCGTGACGCTCAGGAAATCAAGCAGGCCACGGTCCCCACCGGTCGTGCAGCCGATTCCCATGGTGCAGATTGCGCCAAAATGGTTAGAGACCTCCGAGATCTGAGTAGTTGAGAAACTGGGCGCCGGGTTCGGCGCGCCTTTGGCGATTGCATTCAGGCTCTGGGCCATCATGACCGACCAGTGCGCCTGGATGGCCGCCGATCCGCAGGGCTGGCTGGGGCAGGAGCCCAGCGTGGAAGTGCCGTACCACACGATGTCGACGCGTCCAGGATCGCCGGCGGCGATCCATGGAAACAGGTTCGTTTGCAGGCTGGGAGTAGCTGCACTCACCCGCACCGGTTTTCCCCAATGCGCGCCATGATCGGTAGAAACGGCCATGAATATCTGGCTGGAGCCGCTGATGTTGCCGGTGGAATCGACCGAGGCCTGTGCCCACGTGACATAAAGATTGCCGGCGCGATCGATGGCGATGGGACTGAAATCCTGGCCGACTGTCACGGGACTGCTGCCATCGGCATTGAGTGGCGCTCGATAAACGATGTAGGTGCTACAGGTGCTGGGAGAAGTCTGACAGAGTGTTTGCCCATTCTGCAGTTGAATTGGAACGGTGCTGTTGTATCCGTTGGGAAAGCGCACGACGACAATAGCGTTATCGTTACTATTGGCGTCTGTGCCTCCAACGATTTTTCCCGAGGCGTCGACCAGGGCGGTATGTGCGATGTAGACGCCACCGTTCGAATCGGTAACGATACCCGAGACAATTCCGTCTGGCTCGATTTGCTGCGCTGGAAGCGGGCTGAAAGTAACGCCGTCCTGGGAGCGTGTGATCTCGACGATGTTAGCGCCGACCTCGCCCAGATCCTGGTCGCAGGCTCCGACACACTGGCCGATTTGATCAACCGTCTGATACAGCGCGCCGCCATTTTGCGGATCGCCAAAAGTCGCGATCCAAGGCCGGTCTACGCCCACAGTGTTGGCCGCGTTGCAGGTGGTGAGGAAGGTGGCCCCCTGGTCCGAACTGACGCTGTTGCTCACATCGGTAAGGCCCTGCAGGTCGGCGAAGTAGAGGCGGTTGACGCTGTCCACTGCCAGGGCTGAGTCTCCTCCTCCTACACAGGTAGTCGGTTTGCCGAAGGTTGCCAGATCGCCGGGAACAAGATGGAAGCTCTGGCCGTGGTCGGTGGAACGCCACACGTAGCTGGCAGTGGTTGAAAAGCCGAAGGGAGCGGCGACGTAGACCCGATCTTGCGAATCGATGGAGATGCTGGGCTCTCCACCGAGCCGCTGATGGTCCACGATGACTTCGCGACCGAAGGCGGGAGTCTTCACTGCAGCGCTGACGACCGGCTGATGCCAGAGTGCAGATCCCGCAGCTGTCAGGAAGACAGCGGTTGCGCCAACCACGAAAGCTAACGAGGCGCTGCTTCGCACAGCACTCCGTGAAATCCCAGAAATCAAAGCAATCTTCTTTGACATTTTCACTCCTTGGCGGACTGAATGGACGAGCTGCGCCTCGGCAGTGCAGTTCCTCAGCAAATTTCAGAACTGCCTGCTGGAAATACCATGGACCCGGTTTGACCATCCGAGGAAAGAAGCTCAAGTTCGGCGGACATGGATGCCGAATTGTGAGTTGCGGTTGGCCAGGGCTGGTTAGGGCTGGAGGAGTGCTGTATGCACTTTTTTGATTACCCTGCTTGGCCACGGATACCAGAAACGGATGGTGTCTATCAGCTTGCGGCCGTCAATTGAGACGCTAAACTCTCCGACTCCGCCTTTCACGGTTTCAATCTGTACGCCCGGCGCTTTTCTCAATTGCGCCGCCACACGGGCAGCGATGGCTCTCTTGATCAGTCAAACAGGACAGTAGCGAATCTCAACCTTCTTCCGGATGGGCTCGGGCTTCACCATAGTCGAGTACTCCGAAGCCTTAAGGGTGCCCCTCGATAAGAGCGAAGGCGTTGTCAAGGGCATAGTTTTCCTGGGCGGTGCCTGAGCACCGCTTGGTTCGCCAGAGAAGGTTGAGGACCAAGACCCTGGAAATCTCACCGTGAATCATTCTGCGGCGGAACTCGTCGTTCCACCAACCATCGATTCGACCAGTCGTCGGCCATGATTCTGCTATGCGAACATCCCGTCCACTACGGGATGCGAGAGCGCCCAATCAGTTTCTTCGGTCTAGCTCGCGCTGACCAGGGGCACCCGCGGGCTGCTCTCGATGCGAACGACGGCCGGATACCGCTTTTGCGTGCGCAACATCCAGTACAGTCGTATGGCCAACTTGCGTGCCGCTGCCACTTTGGCCACCGCTTTCGGCTTCGAATGACAGCGATGCAAATACTCTTTGCGAAATTGCGGATCCAGACGCACCGCACTCTGCGCCGCTTCCCCCAGGAGCATTCTCATCATGCGGTTGCCTTGTTTGGTGATCGCTCCTAACTTCTGCCGTCCGCCCGAAGAGTGCTCGCGCGGAATCAGACCCAGGTAGCTGGCCACCTGCTTGCCGCGCGGGAAACGGCT
>QIAA01000186.1 GCA_003224905.1 Acidobacteriota bacterium | reverse complement strand
TCCGCAGGGGTTTCGCAACCAACGCCCGTCTTTGACGTTCTAATAGATAAGAGCTTGTGCAGAAGGGCAGGCGTGCTGTGTCTTCCAAGTTGGAGTATCATTCTTCCGTGCGTAGCCTGAAGTCGGCCACGGTTGCTGGTTTCGCGCTGATTCTGGCACTGCTTTGGTTTGCTCCTGCGCGCGCGATGGCGCAAGTTCACGGCACGCCTGCTTCCGTAACCTCGCCTGGCTTTGGCGGCCGCTTTGATACGGCTCCCGGTGTTCCGGCCAGCGTTACCTCGCTCGGACCAAACGGCCTTCATCCGAAGAACCCGTTTTTCAATGAGCCGAAGTGCTGCATCAATCCTCTTTTTCCAATCAATCCGAACCCGACCTTCGGCCAGCATCCTCATCATCGCAATCGCGGTGCATTCTTCGTCGGCGCTGCACCTTTCTACTCGGCTCCCTATGCGCCTGTAATCATGGTTCCGTCGGGAACTGAAGAACCGGCTGAAGCCGATCAAGAAGAGGACTTTGGCGGGCCAACGATTTTCGATCGGCGAGGTCCGGGGAGCTATCCGCGCCGGGATGCTTACACTGAGCGCACGCACGATTACGAACGCAGCGCCGAACCGTTTGCGACGCCAGGCGAACAGGCAGCGCCATCGGATCAGCCTCAGACTGTACTGGTATTCAAGGATGGACGCCAGACCGAAGTCCAGAACTACGCAGTTGTGGGAAGCACGCTGTACGATCTGACGCCTGGACGTTATCGCAGGATTGCACTTGCCGATCTGGATCTGACCGCCACCACAAAACAAAATGACGACCGCGGCATTGACTTCAAAGTGCCGCGAACGGATACGGACTAACATATGCATACCAGACTTGCTATTTCGCTCCTCGCCATCGCTATTTGCCTCTCATCTGCTCACGCACAGGTACGAGTCGGCGGCGGTCATGCTTCGGGCGTCGGGGTGAGGTCCGGGCACGTCTTTGTAGGTCGCGGGATACGTCCCGGATTTGGTCATGGCATTCCCGCGCACGGTTTTGGGCGGCAGGTTTTGTTCCCGGGTTACTACCCGTTCTACTATCCTGACTACTATTCGGATGAAGCGCCATCAGCAGCACCTGCACCACAGGTAGTTGTAGTACAGAGCCCGCAGCAGCAGGCCCAAGCCCAGGTGCCGAGCCCCCCCGAGCCGCTGGTGATCGAATGGCAGGGCGATCACTTTGTTCGCATGACGCTGGCTGAGAAGATCAACAGCCAGGGCGCAAGCGCGGATTACTCACAGAAAAACACAGCACGACCGGTTGACTCGACGAAAAAAAACGTCGATCAGCAGCCTCGTGAGCTTCCGCCGGCAGTGCTCGTGTTTCGTGATGGCCACCAGGAAGAGGTAAGCAATTACACGATCATCCACGGGACCCTTTACACAAAGTCGGACTTCTGGAGCACGGGTTCCTGGAACAAGCAAATCCAGTTGGCCAACCTGGACATTCCTGCGACTGTGAAGCTGAACCAGGAGCGCGGACTGCGTTTCAGCCTTCCTGCATCTCCGAATGAGGTCTTCGTGCGACCCTGAATTCTGCGCTGATCAGAAAGCCCGCTGCCCGGCATCGAATCGCCTCGCAAGTTCATCCAATCTTCAGGAACTTATTTGAGACCAAAGGTGCTCCTTCGCTACGCCATCTTTTTCGGCTTCATAGCTCTTCTGTATCTGACCCAGCGCTTCTGGTTTATCGGCGCCTGGCACCGGATTGAGGCTGTCTCCTCGCCAGCGCTGAGGAGCGCGCTGCAGGTGGCATGGTTCATAGCATTGCTTCTGCTGGTTGCAAGTTTTCTCGATCCGATGCTGGGCCATGTTCTATCGAAGATTGCCGGCGGTAAGTGGATCGCCGCCGCGGCGCGGATTTGGATCATAACGTCGTTATTTGCTTTCGTTGCAGTCAAGCTGGTCGGGATATTGGGCTTCGCGTCGGGCGTAGCCGCGAAACTGGTCTCGCCGAAGCCGTCCTTCGACGCAACTCGCCGCACCTTCTTCCGTTACGCCAGCTACCTTGCCGGCGGCTTGCCATTCGTTGCGGCCGTTTATGGTTTCGCGAATGGGCGGCTGAGATACCGCGTAGAGCGGGTCGAGGTACCGATCGAAGGCTTACCAAAAGCATTGGATGGTTTCAAAATAGCGCAGCTCAGCGACATTCACATCGGCGACTTCATGCCGCGTGAGGAAGTACGGCGCGCCGTGCGCCTCGCGAATGATCTCCGCCCCGATCTCGCGGTTGTTACCGGAGATTTCATCAGCAGCCAGTACGATCCTCTGGAAGACTGTATCGCCGAATTGAGCCAGCTTCGGGCACCGTTGGGAACCTGGGGATGCAATGGCAATCACGAAATTTATGCAGATGCAGAAGATGCCGCGCAGGCGCTCTTCCATCGGCATGGAATGAGGCTGCTGCGGCAGGAAAAGGTAACGCTGGAGCACGAGGGAGAGAAGTTCAATTTGATCGGTGTCGATTATCAGCGCGACCACATGACACGCGGGCCGCGCGGACCGATGTTGCAGAACATGGAACATCTCATCAGCCGGGAAATGCCTAACATCTTGCTATCTCACAACCCCAATTCGTTTCACCGTGCGGCAGAACTTGGCATTGAATTAAGTCTCGCCGGGCACACACATGGCGGTCAGGTGAAGTTCGAAATTGTTGATCATTCCTTCAGCCCGGCGCGGTTGATAACCGATTTTGTGGCGGGCTTGTATCACCTGCCTATGGGGAATGGCGCATCCTCGAACGGGAATGGCGGGAAAGCATTTCTCTACGTGAATCGCGGTCTGGGCACTTTCGCGATGCCGGTGCGGCTCGGCGTTCCACCCGAAATTACGCTGCTCACACTGCGTTCGGGATAAGAGCAGTTTTTGCTGCCGCATGACACCTGTCGCTTGGAGTTGTCACTCTGAGCGAAGCGAAGGCCCTATGCATTTTGTAAGCAGTAGCGGTTATGTATTCTTCCTCAGCAGCCCCACTCCCAAAGCAAGCACCCCAATTGCCAGCACAACCGCTCCCACGTATGCCAGGTAGATGAACTCTTTCGGCGCGGTCGCATGCGGCGAGAGTACCGAGAGGAAATACGCCGTCGGCAGCAAAATTGCGGCCGATGGAATCGAAGCGCGCACATAACGCTTCCATCCCTCCGGGAGATGTGCTTCGTCCACGTAACGCAGTGCTACGAGTGACAGGACCAACAGTACTCCTGCATGCGCGTGTCCTGCCCGAAACAGGTTTTGCCGCAGCGGATTCTGCATATAACCAGAATCCGGGTTCGTCAGCCACATTAGAAGCGACACGCCCCCATACATCACGGTTGGCAAGACCACGAGAAGAATGCCCGCTAGACGTCGCGATTCCTGGCTCAGCATAGTTCGGCCTCAGAATTTTCGATTTCTGCTACGGCTTGGCAAGGAGAATTATCAATTGATCCAAGATGGCTTGATGTTGCGCTGGACTATGCGCTCTTTGCGTCGTCCTTGCGAACTTTGCGGTCGAAATTTTGGAACTCCACTGGTGGAGCGAGAATCCCCAGCTATTTACGCCCTCACCAACTCCCGTTCCTGGCTGGGCGCGTACTCCACGATGTACCCCGCAACCGCGCTGGCTGCCACAGTGAGGGGGCTCGCCAGATACATCTGCCCGGGGCCGCTGCGCCCGGGGAAATTGCGATTCTGCGCGCTGATCACGACCTGGTCGGGGCGCGTTGAGACGCCCGGACCGGCATTGATGCAGGCGCCGCAACTCGGCTCAATCACCTGGGCGCCGGCTTTGTGAAAAATTTCCAGATAGCCCTTGCGGATGCAGTAATCTCGCGTTTCCTGCGATCCGAACTGGATGTAAAACTTCACTGAATCGGCTACACGCTTGCCCTGTTGGAGAGCGTCGGCGAGCACGGCAGCGTACATATCCATATCTTCATTCTTGCCGGCAGTGCACGTGCCGCCGTACGCGATCTCAACCGGAACTGGTGTATTCAGATCCCGAATGTATTTCCCGTTCCCAGGATCCCCCGGAGTCGCGACCATGGGCGTGATCCCGGCGGCATCAAGCTCGATTACGTGAGCGTATTCCGCATCGGGATCACTATTCAGGCCTTCGATCAATGTCGCCGCTTCCTTCCGATCCATACCGCGCCGCTCAACCAGGAACTCCACTACTTTCTCATCCGGCGCAACGATGCCGGTAAAACCGCCGATTTCGGCGGCCATGTTGGTCATCGTGGCCCGTTCATCGACGCTCAAGGCTTCAATCGCCTCGCCCGCATATTCCATGACTTTGGCCAGTGCCTTGCCGCTGCGAACGTAGTCCAGGCTCAAAATCTTCAGAATGAAATCTTTTGCTGCAACGTTCGGGTGCTTCGTTCCCCGAATCACAATCTTCACTGATTCTGGCACACGTACTCGCACATCTTTGGTGATCCAGGAATTGAACACGTCCGTCGTGCCGATGCCGAACGCCACGCACCCTACCGCGCCGACGTGCGGTGTGTGCGAGTCTGAGCCGACATTCAACTGACCGGGCAGGGCGTAGCTCTCAAGCACAATGGAGTGGCAGATTCCTTCCGATCCCTTGCGGTCGCGCAACTCGCCATGCAACTTGATCCCCTGGCGCTCCGCAAACCCCTGTTGTTTGATCTTGAGTTGCGTCGCCAGGTCGAGCAACCCCAGCTTCTTTTTCTCTTCCGAAATGACTTCGTCGAGGAAGGTCAGGTGATCGCGGAAGAAAAGGATGGTAGAAGGATCATTGACCTTCGCATCTTTCCCGACGTAATGCTCGAAGAAAATCGTCGCCATGGGCGTGACGTACTCATGACTGAAGCGCAGATCAGCACGGGCGAAACCGGTATCGCCCGGCTTCACTGCCGGCACGCCAACTGCTCCGTTTTCATTAAGCATGTGCTGAGAGAAGATTTTCTCTGCGAGAGTCATCGCGCGCGTGGGGCCGGCGCACTCGTCCGCTGACCTGATCGACGGCAAGAATACTTTCTTCTGCATCCGCGCCACGTTGAACGGGAACAGACCGCCGTACTCGATCACCTGCCGCGTAATCTCATCTTCGCCAGCGGTGAACTCGCTCAACGCGATCTCTTCCCCAGCCCGAATCTGGTCAATCAAAAGAAAATTCGTGGAAGTCAGCACTCCCAGGTTCTGGCAATTCTGTTTGTAAATCCGCTCAATGTTCTCCGCGATTACAACCTGAATCCCCGCGCACATCTCGGCATACGGCGATTGCTCGCGGCTCGAACCTTTCCCGCGGCGCTTGCCGCTGACCGAGCACACAAACCCGCCGCGCTTTACGTCGCCGCGCCCGATCGGCACTGCGCTCCCGCACTTCAGGCCCAGATACGGAATTTCGCCCAGAGTCTGATCGAAGTAGAAGCAGTAATGGGCGGGAGTGATTTCGTCAGTAGAGATGTCGTCGCGAAGCTTGGGATTGTTCGCCGGATTCTTGGTGTCCCAGGGCAAATCTTCGCCCGCAAGTTGGCGCTTGATTAACTCGGGATCTTCTGTCAGGAAGAGGACGCGTCCTTGCAGCCGAACTCTTTGCGGGCGTTTTTCGATCTTTCGTTCGAGGAGCGAACTGATCACATGATACCCCGGGCTGCAGGCCCTAAATCACCTTCGGAGCCTAGTTTTATTGTACCGCCGCACACTGCTTCAAAACGTACTAATACTGCTTTCCTACACTGATCTCTGTATCATTGCTGCCGGTCCGGCGCCCGGACAGTTCTTCCACAGCCAGAGGGACTTGCCTTTCTGAAATTCCTCGGTATATTTTTGGCAGCGAAGCTGTCTCGATGGTTTCTGTAAGTTTCGATTTTAGGAGAAGAACCAGTGCCACAAGACCGTCCGCGTGTTCTCTTCGTGGATGATGAACCAAGTATCCGGCTGACGCTGCCTCCAGTCCTGCAGGATGCAGGATTCGAGGTTCGAGTCCCTGAAAGCGTTCCCGACGCGCTTTTCGAGATCAACACCAATCCCTTTGATGTGCTCATCTCAGACTTGAATATTGGCGAAGAGGGAGACGGGTTTTTGGTTGTTAGCGCCATGCGTCACATTCAGCCGGATTGCACGAACTTTATCCTCACCGGGTATCCTGCGTTTGAAACCGCGCTGCAGGCCATTCACAACCAGGTTGATGATTACCTGGTTAAGCCGGTCGAAGTCGGTTCGCTGATCAAAGCAGTTCGGGCAAAAGTAGAAACGAGGGGCGGCAAGCGAGTGGGAATGAGGCTTGCCAGCTTGTTGAAGCAGAATACAGAAAAGCTTTCGGAGAGCACTCGCACGGCAATCAAGAAAGCCGGCGGCTCTGAGGACGAAGGCCTGCTGGCTCTGCTAACCGGGATGGTGAACAAGCTCGAACTCGGACGCGAGGAGCCAAGCCAAAATGCTTTCCGCGCTGCATCCGAGTATGGAAAGCGAATGAAGGACCAGGGCGCCTCGATTTCCACGCTGCTCAATACGTTTGAGTGCCTTAGCGACAGCGTCTACGCCCTGATTCAGAGCAGCCTTACAACTGCTGACATGACGAACATTGTTTCTGATCTCAGACGCTTTCATCACAGCATGAATCGCCTGCTTGAGAAATCGATCGAGGGTTATTCGAAACACTGAGCTGCCTGAGGCTGTTGTCGATGTTACTGAACTGGCTTCTTCTTGAGACCTAGAGCTGCGTCCGCCAAATCAAGGTAATGCTCCAGGCGGGAAGGCTCCTTTGTAGTCTCATCGAGCGGCAGCAAGCGCGGGCCTTCATCGCGAGCTGCGGGGGCTGTGGGAGGCAAGCGCTTTATCTTGCGCCGCGGGGGAATGATCTTTTTTCTCGTAGTCTTCTTCAACGTCTGACCTATTGATCCGAGCTCAATTTCATGAAGCCCTGACGCTCTTCCGGCGGCAATCCTGCCAGTATTCTCTTGCGGTTCTCAATTTCCCGTAGCTCACGAAGAATTTCGGCCTCACGTTTCACGTATTCGGCTTCTGTAATCTCCTCAAATTCAAGCTGCACCTGCAATTCCAGCAGCTTCTCTTTGATCGGCCCCGTATCGGTATATTGTTCTTCTGCCACTTTGCCCAGGGTTCGGAGCACAAACTTCAGCCCGGTCACCGGCAGCATTATCAGGTCATCGACCAAGAACATATTAAGCGTTTACCTTATCAGGAAGCTGAACCGCGCTCCAGCTTCAGGCGGATGTTCACGAAATTGTACGGGGGCCACGGTCCCGTGTACTTGAACTTAAGCCGCTTGCCGTATTTCTTCGCAATCTTGTTGACCACCGCATCGAACTCGGCTTCGCGGTCTCTTTCTACCAGGAACGCGGCATTCATGATCATCTTATCGCCGATCGGCTGATTATCGCGCGAGGCGACGCAAACATCGCGCAGCGCCTCATAAATTTCGCGCACGTACTCGGTCGACCTCTCCCCCAGAGACTTGTCAATCATGCGTCCGAGTTGCATACGGGCAAAATAAGTTGACTGCAACTGTTTCCTTACAATTTCATGATGGAATCTCCGCAGCTCTTCATCGTGTTGTTGCAATTCTTCGATGATCTGATCGCGGTCCCAGTTTACTTTCAGACCAAACTCCAGTTTGCCTGCCATCTGGTTCAAAACGTCTTTGAGGGATGGATAAATACTTCTTAATACCTGCCGGATATCATCATCGGTTCGAAAGACGGTGCCAAAGCTCATCGGGATGATCGTGTAGTTCTTCATGACGGTTTCGATCACATGCTCGTGGGCCAGAGCGTTTTCTCGGGTGGGATCGAAGATGGCCACCGGCGTCTTGCTGACTACGGCCGCGATATCCAGATGGTTCACGGTGTAGACCTGTTCTCCTGCGCCGCCGATCCCTATCTTTCCGAAGTTTAGGTTCTCTCTGGTCTCAACAATGCCGTAAACGTACCTGCCACCTTCGCCTGGCGAGGTTTCCGGAGCATCGTTGCGGTCGGACATGCGCACGTGCAGGTCTTCTTTGGCTCCATCCGTGCTTCTGCGTGCTCTGGTTAGTACCTTTGTTGCCATATCTTCTCCTCGGCAGTGGGCTTGCGACCGCCAGCAGCCCATTCACCTGCCTACTTCAATGGCGAAACCGCGACAGGACGGACAATCGGGAAAGTCAAATTAAACACCGTCCCTTTACCCGACGAACTGCGCACCCTGATTCGGCCGTTGTGATTCTCTACGATGCCTTTTACGATCCAAAGTCCAAGACCGGTGCCCTTTTCACCTTTGGTCGAGACAAACGGCTCGAACATCGACTTCTGTAATTCGGGCGCAATACCGGAGCCGGTATCCGCAACTACCACTTTGATCCAGCCGTGCAAGCCATCCCTGGCCAGAACTTCCTGCGTCTTGATAATTAGCTTGCCGCCGGTTTGCAAGCTGTCCCGCGAATTCACAACGAGGTTGGACAATAGTTGCCGGAATTGGTCGGCGGAACCTTTCATTGCAGGCAACTCGCCGAGCCTCTTGTCCACCTGCACCCCGGTCTTGGCCAGCGGGCGCGCAAACAGCGCCAGAGTGTCCTCGACAACGCTATTCAAATCGAAGCTGCCTAGAGGAGCAGTGTTTCGATAGAGCCCGAGCATCTGTCGGACAATACGCGTGACCCTTTCGTTTTCGGTTTTGAGTGCGTCGAAGATGGGCTGCAACGGAGGATCCAGTTTCCCGCTGAGCAGGTGAATTGCATTCTTCATTGCCTCCAGCGGGTTATTGATCTCATGCGCGATGGTCCCTGCCAGGCGGCCCGTTGCCGCGAACTTTTCCATCTCCAGCATGCGCCGCTCCATCTGCAACTGCTCCAACTTTTTCCAGGCGGAGAAATCGCGCAGCACGGTCACGGTGTACGCCACCTGGCCACGGGCATCGTAAATTTTCCCTGAACGCGCCGCGTACTCCACTTCCGTGCGCGAACTCGGGTTGTAAAGCAGCACGGACCGGTTCTCTTTATCGGCGAATGAAAATGTAAACGAGTTCAGATACGCGTCCAGCTTCGCCTGATTCTTTACGATTTGCGGTGCTTTTGTGAGTTCGGCTGAGCCGAAGAGCTCTTTCGCCATGGGGTCGACCAGCACGATCTTGGCCGAGTTGTCGGCCACAATGATCGGATCGCCTACGTTTTCGATTACCAGGTTTAGACGGTCGCGGTCCTGCCGCACCATTTCCTCGGCGGCGCGCAACTTTTCCAGATTGGCGCGGATCGCTTCATCCGCCCGGCGAAGATCGGTCACATCTCGCATCACCGTGACCATGCCGGTGCGGGCGCCGTCTTTGCTGGATGTCGGCGCAGAGGCCGCTTCGAACAGAACTTCTTCGCCTTCCATTACGTCTACCAGCGTAAGATCGCGCGAGGCATCCGTGGCACTGACCACCATGGAAGATAGTGCTGCCGAAAACAAGAGATTGTTCAGCTCGACTGCGCGTCGGCCACCCTCGCTCACCCCTTCCGGCACGCGGAAGAACCGCTCTGCGGCTTTGTTCTGAATGATCACCCGGTGCTGATTGTCGGTAAGGATCACCGGATCGGTCATGCTCTGCATGACGGCCTGCAAACGGGAAATAGTGACTTCCATGTCCCGCATGCGGTTGTAGTAGTGCTCGACTTTGAACAGGCGAGTGAGATAGCCGTTTGCGCGCTCTGTCAGTGCCCGTAGATTCTCCAGGTGCTTCTGCGGCCGGTGGTGCTGCAGTTGAGCTAGTACGAGGGTCGCATAGGCTTGCATTCCACATGCCTTGCAGACCTGATCTTCGAATTGCAGCTTCTTGGAGAGTCGGAAATTCTGGACTGCCAGGCAGTCTTGCCTGCGCTGCTGTTCCGCCTCCCAGCAGCGCGCCGCGCTGCGATAGATCATGGGATAGGCGTACCAGGAACCTGGCAGACCGAAGGAAGGACTCAGGGTACCGGGCAGGACATTTTGCAAAGCAGAAACAACTGGATTTTCACCGGCCCAAAGCGAAGTTCGGAATTTCTCGATATATCCCTTGTCGCAGTTCAGGGACGCGGTAGGTTTCACTTCGCCAGTCTCAAAATCTACTTCCAGCACGACGGCACGTGAGAAACCGAGCTTAACGATCTCTTCGAGGAGAATAGGGAAGATTTCTTCCGGGCGCTCCGCTGAAAGGAGTCGAAGCGCCGAGGATTCGCTTGACCATCCACGAGGGGCAACGACTCTGGTTTTGGGCCGTAGCTGTGGACTCGCCATAAGGACCTACTCGGAACCACAGCCCGATTCAGGTGCGGCGGCGCACCGTGCGGCGCGCCGGGACGCGCGTGACTCGCCGCGTAGTTTCGACCGCGACCTCCGGCTCCTCCATTTCTGCCAACTGCGGCCGCGAAACCAGCCCGGTTAGACCTACCGCATCCGCGTACTTCAAGTATGTATCGATCGAAGCCACCACCACGCGCGCTTCCACCGTGATCAAATCGATGCCGACCAGGGAAATGCGAACCCAGGCGTCGATAACGATTCCTTTGTCCAACACCCGATCGAGTACGTCAATCAGGCTTGAACCACCCGATATCCGTTCGACAGCCATGAAAAGTTCCTCCTCGGATAATTCGGCTAAGCCCGGCGCCTGGTTTTTGCGGCCGGTGCGGGCCTGGCCCTGCGCCCCACTGGGCTAGGCCGTGGCAATACCGGGGGCGCCACGGGTGCTTGCATGGTGAGATGCGGATCGTACTTCCACCAGTTCAGTCCGATCTGTTCCGCCTTGTCCACCGAACATACCAGTAAACGTATACGAATAGTCAGGAGTTCGACATTCGCCAACGAAATGCGGATATCTCCCGCGACAACCAGACCCTTATCCAGAACACGGTCCAGAATGTCCACCAGATTCGTTGTTCCGGAAACGGTTGGAACTCGTTCCATGTATTGTTCTCAACGGAAGGAGAAGCCCGGCTCTACTGTGCCCAACTGAGTTGTACCCAGCGCTGCGGGTTGATGCTACTGAGTGGCCTGCATCGTGTCAACGTTTGTGAGCAGCATTTCCGCAAAATACAGGATTTCCTGTAGCCCGTACGTGCCGCTTAGGTCGTGCTATTCAACCAGACGGCCAAGTGGCCCAAGGTCAAGATTTAGATCAGCCGGTGTGAGATTGAAGTGCCGGGCCAGTTCATTGATCTTGGTTTCGAGTTTCATCAGGGCCTCTCCCATTTGTTCAACTTGGTCTTCAGTAAGCGACCCTCCCTGCATTCTCCTTATCGCCTGGCGTTCCAGGAGCTGCCGCAAAAGTTCAATCAGGCTCAAGACCAATTTTGCCAGCCCTTGCTCAATGTTTTCGGGAGAGCAATCAACTCTGCCCGAGAGACCCTCAGCAGCATCGGAAAGGCGCAGAGAGCTTGTCAATTCCTGTGCTTCGAGATTGGAGTTCTTCTCGCTCATTTCTCTTTCACGAACTCTGCCGGCGGCCAAGGACCGCTCACGCGCGCGTTGCAGCCCTGGGGAAGCTTTAATTGTTTGGCCGCAGCAAGAAAGGCATTCACGTGCTCGCGCCCCAGCAACGCACTGCAGCGCAATCCTCGGGCTGTATCACGATCTCGCCACTGACGGACCCATTCGTTGCCGGCGCGACGAAATTCTGCTGCGATCTCCTGCAACGCGTCATACCGAGCCTCACGGCTGCGCAGGTACTCTGTCCCGGAAGGCTTCGTGGTACTTTCCGAATCCGGCATCTCCACGCGAATGTCGATCTGAACCGTTCCTCGCAATCGGGCCAGGGTCGCCTCATACTCCGCCGCGTGTTCAGTGAGAAATTCCAGCAACTCATTTTCATCTGCGAGCACTGTTGGGAATCGAAAGGGCACGATCGTGGATTGCTTCAACAAATCCTGTAAGGTCCGGTTAAATTCCAGTGCCGCATCCTTTATCGGTGCTCGGCCCGCTACGCTAGAAGTTTCGAAATCGGAAACAAGACATTCTAGATTGCCGCTGCGCACACTGCGTAGCGGCATGCCTTGCACCCCGGCTTGTGGAAAGCTGATTTCATCGCGAGCTTCGGCAAGGCAATAGGCGAGCAATGGCATCAATCGGATGGCTTTTTGCTATTTGGCAAAGAGAATTGGGCACGTACCGGCTGGATGTGAAGGTATCGCATGGCTGTCTCTATGGAAGTCAGAATTACGTCCAGCCCCACATACACCAGATCGACTCCCGCTAATGAGATCACCAGACTTCCTCGAATGACCACTCCCGCATTCAGCACATGGTCCAGGACATCGAGCACAGAAGCTTCATCGGTGAAGTCATTCCCGGCGATTACAAGATTGTCGCTGGTTTCAGGCATTCAGGCACAGTACTCTGAGGATATCGGCGGCAGTTCTGTTGCTTCGGCTATTCTGATTTTGATGAACCTTCGTGCGAGACAAACGAATATGGCGGCCAGGGCCCGCTGCATTCGATTTTTCGTGTGTCCTTCCATTCTCTTGAAAAACGGCGTAGCAGCTGCTCCAGCTTTTTTCTGTCTGATTTCTTGACCAGAACGCTTACCTGATATTGCAAATCCCGTGCTCCTCCGCTTATTTTTCCGCCCTCAGCGGTCGCCGTTCCGAGTTTCGCCAGTTCACTGGCGAGCATCTTTACGTCTTCATCGGGAACGGCAGGCTTGCGCGTCCGCAACATCTGTGACTTTGCTTCCAAATACTCTCTGCCAGTCTTCACATTTGTTGGCAGGACTGTCTGCTGAGGAGATACAAAGATCTTCACCCCCCATTCCTGCATGCCGGCGATGCGTCGCAGATCGCGTTTCAGGGAAGCTTTGCGTCTGCGTATATCAGCTTGCAGGGACTCTTCAGTCAAAAACACCGTCCCAAGCCTTGCTGGCAACATGTCATGAGACTCGGCAATGGCACCTACCGCGCGCTGGTGGCGCACGCTCACGGCCGCCAGCCAGTCCAAATCCTCCAGATTTTGTGAGAATTTCTCTCCGAATTCAGCGGCCGGCACACGACTGACCCAGCACACCATGCCGGCACAATCGATGGTCTGAATTTTCGACTTACCATCCACGCCAGCAATGCTGGGCGCAGCACCGGCCGGAGACCTGGTCACACCGTATAAATAGATGACGGACTCACGCTCATCCGGCGCTACTCTACGCGCCATAACTCCCCTGTGAAGGAAGCCAGGCCGCGCTGTCCAGAGATTTCGACTGGGAAGTTTCGGATGGCATACAGAGTCTTGCTTCGGTAACGACGCCGCAATTTTCCCAATGTCGCCATTTGCCAGCGACGCGCCTGCTGACACCGAGGGCAGTTCCGAATTGTCTGCGCAAACAAAACACGGTTGATAAAAATCGATTCCGAGCCCAGCCCCAGCTCTTCCAAATCCTGCAGGAGCCTCTCCGTTTCTCGGTCCGGCAAGGGTTCCGGCAGCACGACAGTGTAGATTCGCGTACGCTTCGGATCCTGTAAAACGTCCAACAGACCGCGGATTCGCTGTCCCAGTTCCGCGACCTTCACGCCTGCGTCGCGGGCGAACCCAAGTGTACGGTGCGCTGCCAGGGTTTTCAATAATAGCCGCGTCCACGCCAGAATCCGATCCGGCGTACGCAACAGATCGAGCGCGTGCCCGGTCGGCGCCATATCGATGATCACCCGTTTCGACGAATCTTCCAGCAGCTCCGAAATTCGGATGATCGCAAGCACCTCATCCACACCAGGCGGCACCATATCCAACAATTGAGAGAAAAGCTGCCGCTCGAACCACAAGTCCAGATGAATGCCGGAGCGTTCAGCAGTGGTAGCTTCCTCAATTGAGATCTTCACTTCCTGCACCCACTGTTTGAACAGTCGCACCGAATCCATCTCCGAAGCGCGGAACTTCTTGTCTCCCAGAACGGCTTGGGGCTCGTTATTGATTTCGGCTTGAAATACGTCATCCAGTGACGGCGCAGGGTCAACCGAGCAAATTTCCACTGCCGCCTTGGTCTTCTCTCGCGTGCGAAAACCCAGCGCCGCCGAAACGGTCGTCTTTCCTACTCCTCCCTTGCCCAGAACCAGCGAAAGAGGACCGGTCAGTGTGGGCCATTCCGCTTTCTTCAGTTGTGGCTCCCTGCCGGCAGGCGGAGCACTCTTCCATCGCATGCGGCGCCCGGCAAATACATGGTCTCCAAACGCGGCCAGGCCCGCCCTGCCCAGAATCGGGGTACCGAGATCCTCGGCAACGCGGATCTTCTGTCCAGGAAACTCGCGTTTCAGCAAAGAACGGGCTTCCCGTGTCGCCTTTGCGCGTGCCTGACAGATTCGGCAACTTCCACGCGCTGTCGTAGCCCGATTCAAAACCAAGCCGGTGATTTCCAACGGCGAAGAATGCCCTTGGAGCAAGTCACGAAATCGCAGCGACTCGTTCAAGGCAAACTTCTCCGGAGTAGTAACCAGCAGAATCTCCGCGCTTTCTAGCGCGCGTGTAACGCCGGCTGCCATCGTGCGCCACTGCTCCAGCATTTCCGATCCGACGGCATTTGGTCGTCCGCCAAAATGCTGGGCTAACACCCGGTCACGACTGGACGCCAATTCAAGAAATGTTAGAAAGCGCTGAAAATATTCCGGCAACTCCAGCAGGCGCAATGTGTGGCCGAACGGCGCGGTATCGACCACAATATGTTCATATTTGCCCGCGCTCAGCACCTGTTCCAACCCCAACAGCGCCGACATTTCGGCCATGCCGGGAAGCGAAGAGTCCAACAGCGAATCAACATCCTCCATCGAGAGAATTGAGCCTTTTTCCAGAATCTCCAGCAACGTTTTCCGGTTCCGGCTGAGGAATTCCTGAAACTGCTTTTTCGCGTTCACCTGCCACACGGTGAGCTTCGCGCCATCGCGCAGGCTCACAGGCTCAATTTCATCTCCGAGGGACTTCTGAAAAACGTCGGCCAGCGAATGGGCAGGATCGGTTGACATGATAAGAACTGAGTGCTTACGATGTTGATACGCGGTGCGCAAGGCAAGCGCCGCAGCCACTGTAGTCTTTCCTACTCCCCCTTTGCCGATGATGAGTGCCAATTGCGTCACTTTTGCCACTTTTAGAACTATTCGTACCATATCGAACTGCGCCAACTTGCGCCAACTTCGATAATTGCGGCTTTGATACGGTCGTCGCTTGCGGCGTCGTGTAGATTGCGGATATAGCTGAAACCATGATCCAGAGTTGTGTTCGATATCGAACATTAATGTCCTGCTCTGCATACGCATGATCCCCGAGAAACAAACTAAGGATTGGAAAGAACTCGCGCGCCGGGCCGCGAGTGAGCAAGACCCCAAGAAGCTGCTGGCGATCATTGACGAGCTAAATTCAGCCCTGGAAGAGCGGGAGAGTCAGTTACGGGGCAGAATTGCGCGTCCAGTTACCGCGGCACGCACGATCGAGAAAGATGGCAGGAGGCTTCTGTTTGTCGATGATGAGCCCAACATCCGGTTGACGCTGCCTCCTCTTCTGCAGCAGCGGGGCTTTCAGGTGGAAAGCGCGGCCAGCATTGCAGAAGCGCTTGCTGCGATGAAAACCTGCAGCTTCGATGTTCTCCTTTCCGATATCAATGTCAGTGAAGACGGAGACGGATTCACCGTGGTCCGCGCCATGCGCGAAGCCAATCCCGATTGTGTCACGATCCTTCTGACCGGATATCCGGGCTTCGAAACCGCCCTGGAAGCGATTCACAACGAAGTCGATGATTATGTGGTGAAACCGGTGGATCTGGACGCCCTGGTCAGCACGATGGAACGAAAGCTACTGGCCCGCGATTCCAGGCGTTCGAATGGGGCCGGTTAATCACAGTTCTCAGTTGGCAGTTCTCAGTTCTCAGTTTTCGTCTCAGCGCTTGGGTCTCCAAGCTAAACTGATGTCATGGCCGTGAAAGACGCCACGCAGCGATTCTCCTCGCGCGTGGAAAACTACATCCGCTACCGGCCTGGATACCCGTCGCAAATTCTTGACTTGCTGAAAAGCGAATGCGGCCTTACCTCGAGCAGCGTGATTGCCGACATTGGGTCCGGCACGGGCATACTGACGCGAATGTTGCTGGAGAATGGTAACTCTGTTTTCGGTGTGGAACCGAATCCGGACATGCGAGCAGCTGCTGAAAGCGCGCTTGCGCATTACCCGGGCTTTACGAGCGTGGATGGAACGGCGGAAGCTACTTCTCTACAAGATCGCAGTGTGGATTTCGTCACCGCCGCTCAGGCCGCGCATTGGTTTGACCGTGCCCATGCCAGGCGCGAGTTCGTTCGCATTCTGAAGCCGGGAGGCTGGAGTGTTTTGTTATGGAATGAGCGGCAAACAGATACGACGCCGTTCCTCCGCGAGTACGAACGCTTGCTGTTGGAGTACGGGACTGATTACCAGGAAATCCGGCACGAGCGCATGACTGCCGAGATCGCAGATTTCTTTGCGCCATCGTCCTTTCGAACGGCAGTTTTTGAAAACGCGCAAGACTTTGATTACGCCGGCGCCGAGGGCAGGCTGCTCTCTTCTTCCTATACGCCTCAGCCGGCAGATGAGAACTACGAGTTCATGATTTCTGAGTTGCGACGCATTTTCCATTCGCGCCAGCAAAATGGTCGCGTGCGCTTCGAATATCTCACGAGGCTGTATTACGGTCAGTTGTAAGTCCATGCCAACACCCAGGCGAGGATCTGCCATGAGCACAAGCGTGTCTATCCCAGAAACCAAAACTTTTCACATGACGCCTGACGAATTCCGTAAACGGGGCTACGCCGTGGTGGATTGGATCGCGGACTATTATGCCCGTCTGGAAACGTTCCCGGTGCTTTCGCGCGTAGAACCGGGTGCAATTCGCCGGTCGTTGCCGAAAACCGCTCCGGTCGCAGGAGAGGCTTTCGAAACGATTCTGGCTGAGGTCGAAAAACTGATACTGCCCGGCATCACTCACTGGCAGTCGCCGAATTTCTTCGCCTTTTTCCCCGGCAACGCCTCCGCCCCAGCGATTCTTGGCGACTTACTCTCATCCGGCCTTGGTGTGCAAGGAATGCTCTGGGCCACCAGCCCCGCCTGTACTGAGCTTGAAACCCACGTGCTCGATTGGCTGGTCCACATGCTGGTCCTGCCGCAGAAATTTCTTTCTACCGAGGCTGGCGGTGGAGTGATCCAGGACACTGCTTCCAGTGCTTCGCTTTGCGCCTTACTGGCGGCGCGCGAACGGGCTACGGATTTCGCCACCAATAAGCGCGGTTGCGATGGCAAGCTGGTCGCCTACACATCGTCGCAGGCGCATTCTTCGATTGAAAAAGATGTTCAAATCGCCGGTATAGGGCGCGACAATCTGCGGTCGATTGCAGTGGATGAGAAGTTCGCCATGCGTCCCGACGCTTTGGCACGGCAGATCGACCAAGATCGCCGTGCCGGGCTGATTCCGTTCTTCGTCTGCGCGACCGTAGGCACAACCTCTTCAAACGCCATCGATCCAGTGCCGGAGATCGGCGCAATTTGCCAGCGGGAAAAGATATGGCTGCATGTCGACGCAGCCATGTCCGGCACCGCCGCATTGTGTCCGGAGTTCCGATACATCCACGATGGCCTGGAGTTCGCCGACAGCTATTGCTTCAACCCACACAAGTGGATGTTCACGAATTTCGACTGCGACTGCTTCTACGTAGCTGATCGAAAGACGTTGATTAAGACTCTCAGCGTTTTACCCGAGTACCTGCGCAACAAGGCTACTGAAACCGGCGCGGTGATCGACTATCGCGACTGGCAGATTCCTCTTGGGCGCAGATTCCGGTCATTGAAGTTATGGTTCGTAATTCGCCATTACGGGATTGAGGGTTTGCAGCACCATGTTCGAGAACATGTGAGATTGGCGCAAGAGTTTGCCGGATGGGTGAAGCAGGATCAGCGGTTCGAGCTTGCAGCTCCGGTTCCTCTGAATCTGATCTGCCTTCGTGCAAAGGGTGGAGACGAACTGAACCAATCGCTCTTAGATCGGCTGAACCGCAGCGGCGATCTTTACCTCACACACACGCGCTTGAACGACCGTCTAACGCTGCGGATGTGCATCGCACAAACGAATACTCAAGCTCGACATGTAAAGCGAGCATGGCAGCGCATTCAGGAAGAGACGGAGAAGCTGCAATCGGGTAAGTAGTTAACGGCGCATCAGGCGGCAAGCAAACTCCCGGCCCATTTTCTGTGCGAAGGCCAGATGAATCCAGATCGGACGTATTCCGTACTCCAAAGATAACCTGATGTCCTTTCCTCGCCCAGCCATTACCTAGTGCTCCGCCGACATTTCCCGTACCTAGGATTCCAATCTTCATGTTGGTCTACTTTGACTTCGATGATGTGAAAGCAAATTCGGCTGCGAAAATTACGTGACAGATTTTTAATTAGCGGGGCGCGCGGGTGTCTACTTTTCGCCGACCGCGGCCGAACGTTTGGGTGGAGAGGCCGACTGAGGCGCGTGGGCTTGAGGCCTGGCGGAGACAGCGTTCTGCCGAGCCTTGCGGGCGATATACTTTCCAGGGCCGGTGAGAAAACGCGCAAGCTGATAAGCCACTTGCTCAAGCAAGACGCGATCTTCCGAGCCGAAGGCGTTCTCGTGATCGCTCTCGACGGCAAGAACTCCCAAGTCACGGCCAGCCAGCTTTATGGACACTAATATTTTGGATCGCGTAGCAGGGGCAGCTATCTGGTGCGGGTGTTCATCCCCGCTGCTACCGAGTAACTGCTGCTGCGAGTCAGTTCCGCCAATCAAATAGATCCCAACCCAGCTGTAATAACGCCCACAGGTGAGTAGTTCGATTATCTGATCCAGCGGGGAGCAATGAAAATCGGGCTGGTTATTCGCCAGCACACCCTCGATTTCAGTCAGCAGCGCGCGCGTAGGACGGTAGGATTTCAAAGCCAGATCCTGAATGGAAGTCTTGAGGCTAGGCTAGTCTAAACGGTGCGGAAATAGCGGTCAACGCGATTGCAGGGCCAATAAAGACCGGGAGCCGCTCACTGCTTATCGCCTTGCTGCCGCTTCTCCAACTCTTTCGGCTTGTCTGGCGACGGGTTCACAGCCGAAGCATCCGGCTTCCATGCGGTTGCATTTGGGGGAGCTGACGGGTTAACACCAAAATCCCACACGAAAAAATTCATACCCTCTTTGCCCAGCATCTCGACCACAGCGTACTCACCGGATGCTAAGTCCTCAGTCGGAGTCAGCTTCACCCATCCTCCGGTTAGCTGCTCGGAATTGGCGGGCACGAATTTCTGTTCCTGGCTAACCTTCCCGTAGACCGCAACTTTAATGTCGCCCACCACGCGCTTTCCCTGTTTTTCCTGAGCGCGCACAATGCGAAACCGGTCCCACGGCAATTCGGGGCCGGTACCCTTTGGCATTTCCGTGTCGCCCAGCTCCTGCGACGCGACGTTCAGATAAATAGAAGGCCGCGAGGTGTGGGACTGAATTTTTGCGTGCAATCCCGGAATCTCGATGCTCTGCTTCGAGCTGGCAATCGGATTTACGGCAGCGCGTAGGATATTGCCCCTGGTGTTCTTGTTCACCGCTCCGCTGCTTTGTTCCAGTTCCACTAGTTGCGGTTGTGTCTGAAAGGTATCCAGCAATACTGCGCCGCCCTCATCCGGCAAACGCAATCCGGGCGCCACGTGTGGGGATTTGGCTTCATCCGCCTGGCGCTCGGCCTCAAGTTCTTTGTCAAGCTCTACGGCTTCGGGAGCGGGTTTCCCGGCTGCACGGTCCTTCTCGTACTTCTCAGTGGCGTCCCAATCGACTATTGACTTGGGGACTTCTTCCCAGTCATCCCGCTCGGCGCTGTAATAGCGGACACGATCGCCCTTGACCTCCCACTTGGTGGCGAGCTGGTAGGAGCCGTCCTTCAAGATGAGCCGCTTCGCGAGCTGCTGGGCAGGAGCAGAAGGAACGACGAGGAGGCTAGCGGATAAAGTGATCAGGAAAAGACAAGTAAGTCGAGACATTTGACTACTTTGGTTAGATGCAAGATATGAAGCCAGTTTACACCTCAGAAGTCTCGCCTCCGTGCCTTCTGTCGTCGATCCAGGCAATCGGATTCCACTGAAAAACTTGTGGATTTCGATACCAAACTACTCTGGCCTGGCGAGCGCGTTTCGTGCATAATTGATTGTGCACCCCAATTACACTCTGGGAAGCGCCTTATCAGCGCATGCCGGAGTCTCCGGATGCGCAAACTCCCAACAATCTAAAGCGAGGAAAGGATGTCGGCAAAGTACATCTTTGTGACCGGCGGTGTGGTGTCTTCGTTGGGCAAGGGGCTCGCAGCAGCTTCAATCGGGTGCTTGCTCGAAAGTCGTGGACTGAAGGTCAACCTCATGAAGTTCGATCCCTACCTCAACGTCGATCCGGGAACGATGTCACCCTTTCAGCATGGGGAAGTGTTCGTCACCGACGACGGCGCCGAGACCGACCTCGACCTCGGCCACTACGAACGCTTCACGCACGCCAAACTTTCTCGCGACAACAACTGGACGACAGGACGCATTTACGAACAGATCATCGCCAAAGAACGGCGCGGGGATTATCTCGGCAAGACGGTGCAAGTGATCCCGCATGTAACCAATGAAATCAAGGCCGCCATGAAGAAGGTGGCGCAAGATGTGGACGTGGCGATCGTAGAGATTGGAGGAACCGTCGGTGACATTGAGTCTCTGCCGTTCCTCGAAGCAATCCGCCAGATGCGCCAGGAACTGGGCCGCGAGCATACGCTGTTTATGCACGTCACCCTGGTGCCGTTCATCGCTGCTGCGCAGGAACTCAAGACCAAACCCACCCAGCATTCCGTGAAAGAACTGCTCAGCATCGGAATTCAACCCGACATTCTTCTATGCCGCACCGATCGTTTTCTTTCAAAAGAGATCAAGTCAAAAATTGCGCTGTTTTGCAATGTGGAGGATGAAGCAGTTATTACTGCGAAAGACGTCGCCTCAATTTACGAGGTGCCACTGGTCTTATCCAATGAAGGGGTCGACACGCTGGTGCTGCGCTATCTTCACCTCGAGCCCAAAGACCACGATTTGAAGGAGTGGGAAGAGATCGTGCGCCGTGTTTACAACCCCAAAGCTGAGGTCACGATTGCGATCGTCGGAAAGTACGTTGAATACGAGGATTCGTACAAGTCGCTGAAAGAGGCGCTGGTGCATGGGGCGCTTGCGCACAACTTGAAGCTGACGTTGAACTGGGTTGAAGCTGAGGGATTGGAATCGGGACAGCGGGCCTGCAAGGAGCAGTTGCCCGATTATGACGGCATTCTCGTTCCCGGAGGTTTCGGTAAACGCGGAATCGAAGGCATGTTGCAGGCCATCCGCTACGCGCGCGAGAACAAGGTCCCATATTTCGGGATTTGTCTCGGCATGCAGACGGCTTGCGTCGAGTACGCGCGCAATGTCGCCGGCTTGGCTGAAGCCAACTCCAGCGAATTTAATCCAGCCACGCCGCACCGGGTCATTTACAAGCTGCGCGAACTACGCGGCGTCGAAGAACTGGGCGGCACCATGCGCCTGGGGGCCTGGACGTGCAAGCTCGAACCGGGCACTCTGGCGCACAAAATCTACGGCGCGCTTGAAATCAGCGAGCGCCATCGCCATCGCTATGAGTTCAACCGCGAATATGAGGAGCCGTTGACCGCCGCCGGCCTGCGAATCTCCGGCTCTACTCCGGATGGCACCTACGTAGAAATGATTGAACTACCCGATCATCCGCACTTCATCGGATGCCAGTTTCATCCGGAATTCAAATCCAAGCCGCTGGAGCCGCATCCGTTGTTTAAGTCATTTGTGGGGGCGGCCTATGAGTATGGGGTGAAGCGCCGGGCAGATAAGGCAGCCGCAGAGATCGAGATGTTCCATCGGCCTGAGAAAGTGGGCAGGAGATAGACCACAGGGGACCAGAGGGAAAAGAGGAACACAGAGTAAATTCTTACACAGTGATTCTCGTCCCATCGAACTTAGTAAAGGTAAAGCCACCGAAAGACTCGTTGTAACAGCTTCTCTGATCCCGCAGAATGCGAATTGTCACAGCTTCGCCTAGAAGCATGGCTTGGGACGCGTCCGAACGCCAATGGACGCCGGCGATGTTCCGGGCCTGAGCAATGTTGCTGGCTAGCTTGTTCAATTCGCCAGTAAGGGTTATTTGTCCTGCATCAGCGCCGCCGTAAGACACTAGCCCGAGCCCGTCGGTCGTAGGAACCAAAGGACTGGGAAATACGACGTTATCCGTGTTGAAGAATGCTTTCAACACGGTCACGCAGGCGCCGGCGACAGTTGCGTGTCCGGAACCGTAGCTGGGGTGAGTTGGCGAACCTTCCGGAAATGCCATAGGCAGAAGATAAGTCTGATTGTTCGCAAACACCGTCGCCAGCGCTTGCGAGTTCAGAATATCCGCGTGCAACGGGTACTGTGCCGTGCCCGTTATCATGTTATGCACTAAACCGCCATAAGCTTCGGGCCGCAGCGCGCGATGCACCCACCATTTCTGAAACCACTGCGCGCGCAGTGCGTACCCAGAGACCTCGGTCATCAGTGCATTGATGTGGGGAGGGCCGAAAGTACCAAATCCAACCTGGGTACGTGAGTTGTTATAAGGATTGCCGGTATTGAATCCTGCAATACCCGGATTATTGAGTAACCACAACATCGCCATGAAATATGCCTGATAAAGAAGGTCAACGTGCACCCAGGCGCTGACGTCGCGCCCGTTCCGCAGGTAACGCAACTGTGGGTCGATGCTGCTCGCTTGAAATGGGCCTTCCCCGTTCTGCACTCTCAGCCATGAGGTAAAGTCCGTCATGTAGTCAACGGGAAGGTAGGTCGTGTACTGCTGCCGGAGCGGCATCGCGCCCAGAAAAACTGGCTGCAGCAGAAATTGGGATATATAAGGGCCGATCACATCGCCCGCCGTGAAACCTCGGAACAAAGTCTGTGGCGTAACCTGGCCATTTATGCGAGGACCTTTAAGTGCCGAGAGCTTACTCAATTCAGTACATGCCCGAGCAGCGTCCGGATGGGTGGCGTAATCAGTAAACGCCACATCGCGCAGCAGCGCCATCCAGTAGTTTTCCACTGCTTCATCCGCCCGCTCCTGGCTTGCTACCGACGGAGACGGCGGCTCGAATAAGTTGCCGGAATCACCCCCCTCCAGGCCGAATGCCAGTCCGGCCTGCGGGTTGGTCAAGCGGACATTGCCACCTAGGGGGATGTTCTCGAAGTCCGAGGGCTGACCGCTTCGAATCGCGTTCAGGTAGGCGGCGTAAGCCGAAGGATCAACTTCCCCCAAGCTATCGTGGTGAAGCCCTTTGGAGTAGTTGCCGATTTTGTTGCCGTACCGCTGCTCGTCACCATTGTTGGTGTGCGGGACCGCTGGGGAATGAAACTCGGCGAGGGCAGCATTTCGCCTGATTTCAAATGCCTGAATTGCCCTTTGGCGCCCAAAGGTGGTTACTGCCTCAGCTTTGGTCGCGTTTGATCCTAACAGCGGTGACAATCCTATTGCGCTCGCTGCGGCCGCAGCCGTGCCGATAAAACTTCGTCGGCTGGAAGACGAACAGTTTGAAGTTTGCGGAGTGCCTTCGGGGTTGCGCGGATGCACCTCGGCGCGTTCGGCGGACGAACGTGTTTTCATCAGATCACTTCCAGTAAGAAGTCGAAGGGACGGGGTGGCGGCGGCTCAAGATAGCGCCCATTATGGAACGAAGTCAAAATAGGAAGGGCGTTACGATAGACTGCTATGTCGCGATCTTAAGCACATAACACCCTGTCCTTCTGGGGTCATTATGGCCATCTCCTTCCAGGTTGCAGATATCCGAATGGGTTCGGGCAGCCTGCTGCTCATCGCCGGACCTTGCGTAATCGAGAGCGAAGAGCACGCCCTGTTCATGGCCGAAGTGATTAAGGGCGTTACAAGATCGCTTAACTTTCCTTTCATATTCAAAGCTTCCTACGACAAGGCAAATCGCACGTCTATTCGAAGCTACCGGGGGCCTGGACTGGTTGAGGGTCTGCGCATTCTCAAGAAAGTCCAAGATGAAGTTCACGTGCCTGTGTTGACCGACGTGCACGAGGCCAAGGACGTCCCCAAAGTCGCCGAAGTCGTCGATGTGCTGCAGATTCCGGCTTTCCTATGCCGCCAGACCGACCTGATCGTGGCCGCGGCGATGACTGAGCGTGTTGTAAATATCAAGAAAGGCCAGTTCGCATCGCCCTGGGACATGCGTCAGGCGGTTGAAAAATGCCGGACGGCGGGGAACGATAAGGTCTTTGTCACCGAGAGAGGGGCGAGCTTCGGTTACAACAATCTGGTTGTGGACATGCGCTCGCTTGCCATTATGCGCAAATTTGCCCCGGTGGTATTCGACGCAACACACTCTGTGCAGTTGCCGTCAGCCTCCACGGACGGTGATCACGCAGTGAGTGGCGGTCAGCCCGAATTCATTCCGGTGCTGGCACGCGCAGCAGTTGCCGCAGGGGTAGACGGTTTATTCCTCGAAGTCCACGACAAACCGAAAGAAGCAAAGTCCGATGGCGCGAACGCGCTGGAGTCAACCAACCTGCGTGCGCTCTTAAAGGAATTGCTGGCGATTAACGGCGTGCTGGCAAACGTCCATAACACTCCCTGATCGATCAATCTTCGAGCGACCGACATCAGCAAATACCCAGCGTCACTCACTGAAAGCGATCGACCGCTTGCGTTGCTTTTTCACACGGTCCACGGCAATCATGGTGCTCACCCACAGTGTCGCAGCAAGGTATCCGGCGATAACATCGCTGGGATAATGCACGCCCAGATAGATCCTCGAAACTCCAATGGCTGCGACGAGCAGCGCCGCCAACGTCCAAACCAGAATCCGCAGCTTGAAACTCCGGACGCGGTCGGCAAGTAATCCAGCGAGCACACCGTAAAAACAAAATGAAAACAGCGCGTGTCCGCTGGGAAAGCTGTAGGTATGCGGCAGTGGTCCAAAGAAGGGCGTTGGCCGCGCGCGGTGAAAGGCGTACTTCAGGCTCAAATCGAGCACCAATGCGCCGAGAATGCTGATCACGAGCCACAGCGCCGCCCGCCGCCACCTCACGCTAAGGAATACGGCAAGGCTGATAAAGACGCCGATAATCAAGCCGTCTCCGCCTAAATAGGAGATCGCAATCATGCCTCGGGTCATCTCTGGCGACGCGAACTCATGAATTCGTGCCCGGACCGCAAGATCAAACGTTTTTGTTCGCTCGTGGGAGACGCTCTCCGCAATCCACCCGAACAGAAAAAGCGAGAGCACCGCGATCGTGAGGCTGAGGAGAGTGGCAGTTTCGATCAGGAGCGTGGGTTTGGCGGCAGTTTCCGGTTCAGGCAGCCTGGACTTCGCATCTATCATTTTTCCGGCTACCGTCCCGCGCTCGCCGCTCGCGATGATGTGTACTCGGAGATGAGCGAGTCAACTTTTTCGAGGAGCTGCGCGTTTCCTTGCCGTGGATAAGTGGCAAGCTTTTCGCGGAATTGCGGCAGGTTGTACAGAAAGGATTCGACGCGCTCTTTATTCAGTTCCTCCCAATACGCTCCGTAGCCCATTTTCGCCAGCCAGTATGCGTTGAAGATCTGCTCGAACTGATGCTTCACCGGAATCGCGAGGTAAGGTTTGCCCAAGTGCAAAGCTTCGCTCAATAGCGAAAATCCCGCGTTGGCGATTACCGCTTTGGCGCTGCTCAGGTCTTTCACAAATGTGTCCATGCCCGGTTTCTTGTAGAGAAAGTTTCCTTCCTGCCCTTCGCGCCCGAAACCGTAGGCGACAAACTTGCACCGGATCGAGCTCAACAGCTCTGCAAGCTGTGGCGCCGGAGAAGTTACGTAGAGCAAAACGTGATCGGCTTCCGTGGGAGTGATTCTCAGCACCTGATCGCGCAGAATCGGGGGAAATAGAAACGTACGGCGCTTTTTGATGGGCGCCGCGAAAAATGACGTGAGCAGATACGCATCGGCTTTCGGAACCATTGCCCGAGTGACGATTTTCGCCGCCGCCGCATCGCGCCGGTGCTGCATCGGATAGGAGATTCGCGTGTTGGTGAGGCAATGCTGATTGTCAATCGAGATCAACGGCAGCTTTTTCCTGTGTGCCACATGGCAGCTGAGCGGCTCAAAATCCGTAATGACTATTTCGATTTGCCATTCCTCGGCGAGTTCACTCAAGCGCCTAACACTCTTAGCGGCCTGGCGCACACCGATCAGATTTTTCACGACTGTTCGACGATATCGAACTCGATTGTTCACATAGGCAAGCCGAAAACCATAGATCTCGGTTACCTCAAAGTCTTCACTTAGATTCCGCAAACCACGGTCGAACGACGCGACATGAACCGCGTGCCCTCTTGACATCAAGTGGGCAATGACTTCTTTGGCGCGCGTCGAATGTCCTGCGCCTTCTCCATTAACACCGTAAAGGATATTGGCCATGGCTCCTGCGGTCGAAGTATACTGCAGCACCGCAATCAACCCTGGAGCAACGATGAGGCAGACGCAGCTGACAGCTTTTACGAGGCGGCAGATCGTCTCTCAGTCATTATTATTTGTTTCTTTGCTTACGGCATATCAGGGAAATTTACTGTGGGCGCAACCTGCTGCCGCGCAGATCGGTATATTCGAAAATCATGCGGATGTCGGAACCGTTCTTCATCCCGGGTCCGCTGATTACGATTCCGCTAAGAACACTTACACAATTACCGGCAGTGGCGAGAATATGTGGTCCACTGCCGATGCCTTTCAGTTTGTCTGGAAGAAGGCCTCTGGCGATGTTGCCTTGGCAGCCGACATCTCGTTTCCCAGTAAGGCGGGGAACGAGCACAAGAAAGCGGTACTCATGGTCCGTCAGAGCCTTGATCCGGATTCCGTGTACGCCGATGTCGCGCTGCACGACAACGGTCTCACATCACTTCAGTACCGCGATGAAAAAGGTGGCAATACTCACGAAATTCAGTCCAGCATCACGGGACCGAGGCGGCTGCGGATTGCGAAGAGGGGCGATTATGTTTACATGTCGCTCGCGGGCGACCGTGAAGAACTGCACGTTGCCGGCGGATGGCTGCGAATTCCGCTGCACGAAAGTTTTTATGTAGGTATCGGAGTATGCGCGCATGACAAAGACCGGGTGGAGAACGCCGTCTTCTCGAATATCGATCTGACCACAAAGTCCCCACCTGCAGGCGCTCAGCCTGCTCTTTACAGCGCACTGGAAACGATCAACGTGGATTCCACGGATCGTCGCGTGGTCTACCTGGCCGCCGGACGCATCGAAGCGCCGAACTGGACGCGCGACGGGAAATCATTTCTGTTCAACAGCGGCGGTCGCATTGAACGCCTGCCGGTCGCGGGTGGCAAACCCGAAATGATTGATACGGGTTTCGCGGTTCGCTGTAACAACGATCACGGCATTTCGCCGGACGGAACACAGTTGGTCATCAGCGACCAATCGCAAAAAGAGGATCGATCGCTGATTTACATATCGCCCATGTCTGGAGGCACACCGCGGCGGATCACGAAGAATTCTCCTTCCTACTGGCACGGCTGGTCACCGGACGGCAAAATGCTGGCCTTCGTAGGCGAGCGAAATGATGAGTTTGATATTTACAGCATTCCAGTAACCGGCGGAGACGAAACGCGCCTGACCACGGCCAAAGGCCTCGACGACGGGCCCGAATATTCTCCCGACGGGAAATACATCTACTTCAACTCAGTCCGCACCGGAACCATGCAAATCTGGCGCATGCACTCCGACGGCAGTGAGCAGGAGCAGGTTTTTTCCGATGACTACAACAACTGGTTCCCTCACATTTCGCCTGACGGACAATGGATGGTTTTTCTCACTTACGAGAAGGACGTTAGCGGACATCCGGAAAACAAAGACGTGATGTTGCGCATGATGTCACTGACGGACAAGAAGATTACAGTTCTTGCCAAACTATTTGGCGGGCAAGGCACCATTAACGTTCCTTCGTGGTCACCAGACAGCAAGCGCCTGGCGTTCGTGAGCTACGCGTTGATACCTGAGGAAAAGTAGAAGGTCTCCGCGGCGCATCTGTATTGCGGCAGTCTTGACTTCGCGCTTAGCCGATTTTTTTTGCCGCCTTGCGGTTCAGGTTGTTGGCGGCAGATGATTTAAGGTGGGAGCTGCGTAAGGTCGTTATCGTCCAGCAGCCTTAACCGCGTACATTTCCCGGTCAGCGGTGTCCAACACTTCGTCGAGCGCCTTGCCGTCAACCCATTCCGCTACTCCAATGCTAAGGCTGACCTGAAATGCCTCCAGGTGCCCAGCGCGGTTCCAGTCGCGAATGTAATTCTTGCTTCTTTCGACCACGGCGCTGGCATCAACCGCGGAGGTGTCCGCCAGGATAATG